>NZ_JBNPXF010000024.1:0-53887 GCF_050433445.1 Kroppenstedtia sanguinis
TTTCGCCATAAGAAAATCCCCTCCGGTAGATCAGTGCTTTTCTCCATCTTACCAGATGGACTTTTTTCACTGTCTACCTCAAGGGGATAATACCACAAGGGACGTTTTTTTCTCTAAGAAATCCGCGGATCTCCGGCTATGGATTATTTTTGCATCTGTGGGGGTACTTGAGGACGCATGATGACCTGATTATAAATGACCCCCTCTGGAGCAGTTACGATGTGCCAGATGGCTTCGGTCACCTGCTCAGCGGTGAGTGCGTAAGATTTCGGGTTCTCGGAGAACTCCGTCTGGATCGAACCGGGGCAGATGGTGTTAACTTTGACTTCATGTTTCTTCAATTCTTTGGTGAGCACATCGGCGAGGGCCATCAGTCCAAACTTGGAGGCGCAATAGCCACCGCCACCGGGGAAAGCTTCGATTCCGGCAACACTGGACACGTTGACGATGTGTCCTTTGCTTGGGATGAGATGGGGGATAGCAAATTTGGAGGTCAGGAAAGGCCCCTTCAAATTGACGTTCATCATCAGATCCCAATCTTCTTCCGACAGCTCCGGAATCGAGCCAAAACGTCCTACCCCTGCGTTGTTCACCAAGATATCCAGCTTTCCAAACTGATTCACGGTGGTGTCGATCAGGGATTTCACCTGATCAGCCTGGGTGAGATCACAGGTGAAAGGGAAGATGTGACCGGAAAATTCCCCGGCAAGTCTCTCCAATGCATCTGTACTGCGGGCGGCGGCCACGACTTGGGCTCCCCCCTGGGCAAAACGGCGGGCGAGACTGGCTCCCAGTCCTTTGCTACCCCCGGTGATAATCACTATTTTTCCTTGTAGATCTGCCACAGAAAACCCTCCTTGGCATACAGTCGACATATACTATCACTTTAACCGATGGGGTAGGAAGATCAACCCCTCATAAGAAAAGCACCACGACCAGGGCTGTTGATTAACCAGAAAATGGGCGGCGGAAGGGAGTCGTGTGCTGCCAAAGCGACCTTTGCGCCACAGGCACTACAATTTGAAGTTAAGGATGCGCCACAGGCACTACAATCTAAAGGAGCTGAAGCTCTAGATGAAGGTAGCACCACAGGCACTACAATCTCGATAGCAAGGTTGCCATCCTACCCAGCGGAGAAGTCTTACGAGAGGGCGTTTAGGGGCAACATTCTCCCCTGTGTTGCTTCCGTAAGGCTTTGCCCCTGCCCGATGGTCAGATTTGGAGCGGCCAGTTTTCACTTCCTTGCCGGATGGCAACGGTCGCGTGGGTGAACACGATCTCCCCACCCAAAATATGGCTAATCAAGACGCCTGCACCACGAAACTTTTTTCGCGGTGCTTGGTTTAGTAGTTTACAGGTCAATGGCGGTCACTTGTTGGATTTCCTCCATCGCCTCCAAGCTTTGCAATAGCTCTGCGGGGATGGGTTTATCCACGGTTAACATCATGATCGCCGATCCTCCTTGACCGCGTCGGCCTACCTGCATGGTGGCGATGTTGACGTCTCCCCTGCCGAGGACCGTTCCGACCCGTCCGATGGCACCGGGTTGATCCCGGTGACGGATGAGGAGCAAATGTCCGGAAGGTTGGACATCGACAGAGTAGGAGTCAATCTGGACGATCCGGGGACCCAATCCGTTTAACAAGGTGCCAGACAGGGAGGATTCACTTCGGTTGGTGCGGATTTGCAAATGGATCAATTGGTTGAAACCGTGACTTTGAGATCTTTTCTGCTCGGTGACGCGGACGCCTCGTTCTTTGGCGAGGTGGGGAGCATTTACATCATTGACTTCCGCCAGATAATGGGAGAGGGCTCCTTTCAGGATGATGCGGGTTAAAGGTGAAGTGTCCACTTCGGCCAAATCTCCGGAGTAGGTGACCATGATTTCATCCAGAGCTCCGTCGACAGTCTGAGTGGCAAAGCTCCCCAGCTTTTCGGCCAAATTTTGATAGGGACGCAGTTTTTCCTGCAATTCCGCTGGGATGGAGGGGAGGTTGACCGCATTTTTAAAGGGTTCTCCCCGTAAGATGTGAAGAATCTCTTCAGACACATCGACGGCCACATTTTCCTGGGCTTCGCGGGTGGATGCTCCCAAGTGAGGCGTAGCGATCACTTGGGGGAGTGTGAGGAGAGGATGTTTCCCAGGCGGTTCCGTCTCAAACACATCCAAGGCTGCCCCCGCCACTTTTCCGCTTTGAATCGCATGGAAGAGTGCATTTTCGTCGATGATGCCCCCTCGAGCACAATTAAGTACCCGGACACCCTCCTTCATTTTAGCGAAGGCGTCAGCATCGATCAGATGATGAGTCTCTTTGGTCAGGGGAGTATGGACGGTGAGAAAATCAGCGGCGGTAATCACTTCCTCCAAGGTCGCTTGCTGAATCCCGGCTTTTTTTGCCCGCTCTGCGGTCAAATAGGGATCGAAGGCGACTACGTTCATGTGGAATGCGCGAGCCCGCTTGGCCAATTCGGTCCCGATTCTTCCTAAACCGACAATACCCAGAGTTTTGTGGTTCAATTCCACGCCGACAAACTGTTTCCGTCTCCATTCTCCCTGGACGAGGTCCCGGTACCCTTGGGGAATGTTTCGGGCCAGCGAGATCAGCATTGCAAAAGTGTGTTCCGCAGTGGAAATCGTATTGCCATCGGGGGCGTTCACCACGAGGATCCCACGGGCGGTGGCGGCAGAGATGTCGATATTGTCCACTCCGACTCCAGCGCGGCCGATCGCTTTTAAGTTTCCTCCCGCTTGTATCACGGGGTCTGTCACCTGGGTCTGACTCCGGACGATCAAAGCGTCGGCGGTGGAAACCTCCTCTAACAGCTGCTCCATAGACAGGTCTGTTTTTCGGATCACTTCCACATCCGGAGCTTCCAACAGTTTTTCAATTCCTTGATCGCTCAGTGGATCAGTGATCAGTACTCGAAACATGAATCAGTTCCTCCTCTGCTGCTTGAATTCCAGCTCCGAGCTTGACAGGGGCTCCCAAACGGGCAAGTGCTACTTCGATGGCGGTGACGGCGGTTAGCATATCCAGAGGATCCGCATAACCCATATGTCCGATGCGGAAAATTTCCCCCTTCAGGTGTTGTTGTCCCCCGGCGACTCGCAATCCGAGCCGGCGCAATTCTTGGCTCAGGTCTGTAGCGGACCAGCTGTCTCCACCCCGGACAGCGGTAACTGTGGGGGAGGCGTCCCGGTCATCGGTTAACAGAGTCAGGCCAAGGGCCCGCATCCCAGCCCGAAACACATCTCGCATTAGACGGTGCCGGGCAAAGATGGTTTCCAATCCTTCTTCTTCGATTATGTTGAGAACCTCCTCCAATCCAAATAAGAGGGAGACGGTTGGAGTAAATGGAGTGGTTTTATTTTGCAGGCTGTTGCGATATTTGCGGAAGTCCAGGTAGAACCGGGGATGGGGATTGGTTTCAATCCGTTTCCATGCCCTGTCGCTGATGGCGGCAAAGGCGAGCCCGGCTGGTAGCATCAGTGCTTTTTGCGATCCGGAGACGAGGATGTCGATCTTCCAATCCTCTACACCCGCTGGGACACCGCCGATGCAACTGACTCCGTCGGCGACGATGAGGGCGTCGGTCTGTTCTCGGATGACGGTGGCCAGCTCCCGGATCGGATTAAGGACCCCAGTGGAGGTTTCACAGTAGGTGAGAAATACAGTTTTCACCTGGGGGTGTTTTTTCAGAAAAGAGGTCAGTTCCTCCGGGCTGCAAGATTTTCCCCAGGGAATGTCCAAACGGCGAAGAGTGACGTCCATAGAAGAGAGGATGTTGGCGAACCGGTCCCCGAAGGCACCGGTGACCACTACGGCGGCTTCATCCCCCTGGGACAGGGTGTTGACGGCAGCGGCTTCCAAAGCGGAGGTTCCACTTCCAGCCAGGAGCAATACAGGATTTTTCGTGCCGAACACCGGTGCGAGGCGGAGACTGATCTCTCGGACCAATTGGGAACAGTCCGGATCCCGGTGGCCGATCATCGGACGGTTCATGGCTTGCTGGACTCGAGGGGGAATCGGTGTAGGTCCCGGAATTTGCAGACGAAATTTGTCTTTTAACACAGTTTCTCTCCTCCTTTGATACATAAAGAAAGGCCTTTCGTTCACACCTGACCTGAAGACAGGTGAGGGACGAAAGGCCGTGTTGCCACCCTCATTTACTCCGGCTTTGCAGCGGGAGTCTCGGTGGGTTCATAAGAACCCTGGGATAACGGATCTTCCGATCCGGTCTACTGGTTTTCAACCGGATGACTCAGGAGTGCTCCATCGCGTCGGGAACGCCGATTTCCAGCAACCATCGGCTCTCTGGGCTTCCTTTTTCCGCAATTTGGCTCCGTCATGGTCTGTAGCTCATCAAAATGTTGTTACTTACTCTAGCACGGTAAAGTAAGAGTGTCAACCGCTGAAAACGGGATGTCCTAGGAAAAGGTGAGTGTGATACCATGAAAGTACACTTTTCTTCAAGGCTGTGGATCTCTGGGAAAGGGATGTCGGGGGAACAGGATCTCTCCTGGCGGCAGATAGGTGGGTCTACAGAGTTCAACAAGAAAGGAGGAGGGCTGTGCAGTCGGTGGAAGCGGTGGATTTGTCAGGATTAAATGCGGGGCAGCGAGAAGCTGTCACTTTGGAGGGGAAATCGGCGGTGGTATTTGCCGGTCCCGGCAGTGGCAAGACGACGGTCTTGACCCGGCGGGCAGCTTGGCTGCTTTCCCAGGGAGTGCCGGAAAACCGGATGATGGTAGTCACCTTTACCCGAGCGGCGGCGCAGGAAATGAGGCGACGTTTGTTGAAACAGTCTGGCGGTTCGTCTGGGATCACCATCGGCACTTTTCATTCTATTTTTCTCCGGTTGCTACGAAATGCCGGTGTAGCCATTCCTCGCCTAGCCGGGGAGCGGGAACAGACTGGATTGATCCGGGAGTTGTTGATCGAGTCAGGCAGGCCTGCCGACGAAGAAGCGGTTTCCAACACCCTGAGTCAGATCGGATTTTGCAAGGGGAATTTGATGTTTCCTGAGCGCATGAAGTTGAAACAAGCAAAAAATATCGCTTTCCGCGAACTGTTTCAGGCGTATCAACAGGGATTGGAGCAACGGGGCATTTGGGATTACGACGATATCCTGCTTCGGTTTCACGATGGGTTACGCAAGGAACATTTGCTGCAAAGGCGATTTCTATACATATTGGTGGATGAATTTCAGGATATCAACCGGGTTCAGATGGAAGCGATCCGTCTTCTGCTTTCGGAGGAGGGGACGCTCTTCGCTGTAGGGGATGATGATCAGTCTATCTACGGGTTTCGGGGAAGCGATCCGGAATATATGTTGAATCTACCGCATACGCTCCCAAACTGCACCCGGATCGTTTTGACTACCAATCATCGGTCGACGGAGCCGATTATCCAGATCGGGCAGCAACTGATTGCTCACAATCGCCTCCGCCAACCGAAGAAAGTGGAAGGAACAGGGAAAGCGGGAGGAGCTCCCCGCTGGTGGAAACCGGTGGATGAAGAGGATGAAGCCGGTCAGATCCTGGGGATCTTGAAGGATGGGATGGAGACGGCGGTTCTTTACCGGACTTCCACTCAAGCCCGTGCAGTCATCGATACCCTGGTACGGGCGGATATTCCCTTTGCTGTTTCTCCTGGAGATGCCGCTTTTTATCGGCGCTGGCAGGTGATAGATGTGCTGAGCTATCTTCAGCTGGCCCACGATCCCGATGATCTGGATGCTCTGGTACGGGTGATCAATCGTCCGAAGCGGTATCTTTTTGGTGAGGAGTGGCTGAACGAGCTCCAAGGGATTTCCCGGGAAACGAGTCTTCCCCTGCTTCTGTGCTTGCCTCAACTGAAGGGATTGGAAAGCTATCAAATCAAACACCTAGAACGGATGGTGCAACAAGTGACAGCCTTGCAGGGCGAACCTCCTACAACAGCGGTAGATCGGGTCCGGCGGGAGATTGGATATGATACTTTTCTTTCCGCGATGGCGAGGGATTTGGGTCTTGATTTTCAGACACTGGCGGAACCGGTGGATGAGTTGTCGATGGCGGCTACAGCCCATCGTAAGATCGAAGACTTTTTGCTTCACATCGAAGAGGTGGATCGGAAGGTGAGGGAACAGCCGAAGTCGCCCCGGGTTCGGTTGATGACGTTGCACAAGTCGAAGGGACTGGAGTTTGACCGAGTGATTCTCATCGGTCTCCATGCCATGGTGCTCCCCCATCGTCGAAGTCTGCAAGTGCCGGAGAAAATGAAAAATCGGGCCTGGGAGGAGGAGCGGCGGTTGTTGTATGTGGGACTGACCCGAGCCCGTCAGGAATTGATTCTATCCGTCAGTGCTACGCGTCAGGGAAAGCGGGTAGGACCCTCTCCTTTTCTAAAGGAGATGGGATACACCAGTGAAGAAGAGAAGCCTGTGGCACAGCCTCCTTCCCGGCGTCGCCCTGCCGATCCGAAACAGCCTCAGCTCCGATACACGGGAGAATCTTTACAAGAAGGAGATGTTCTCCTTCACTCCCTCTGGGGAGAGGGAGTGGTTACACAGGTGGATTCCTTGGAGGGGACCGCGCCGGGTCGCAAGGTGACGGTGCGCTTTGGAGATGAAATCCATACTCTTCACTATGAGTTATCTCGTCAGTTGGGGTTGTTAAAAAAGAAAAGGGGAGAATGAAAAAACCAGCGTAGCCCAACCGTTGTTGGACCGCTGGTTTTTGTTTTAACCGGAATACCGTTCCAGGCTTTCTTGGTACAGGCGATGGGCGACGTCCACTCCTTGCCAGCCTTGGATGTCAGTCTTTTTGTTTTCCAGAGCTTTATAGACGTCGAAGAAGTGTTCAATTTCTCGCAGGGTGTGGCTCGGAAGATCTTCCAGAGTCTGCACGGAGTCCCAGCGAGGATCATCTACAGGAACACCCAGCAATTTTTCGTCTTTCCCTTTATCATCGGACATCAGGAGGACGCCGATCACACGGGTTTGGATGACACATCCGGGGAAAGTGGGGAAGGTGGTCAGTACCAGGATATCGAGAGGGTCACCATCTTCCGCCAGGGTGTTTTCCAGATAACCGTACTCTGTGGGGTAATGCATGGGGGAATACAGCACCCGGTCCAGGCGAAACACGCCTTTTTCCTTGTCATATTCGTATTTGTTCTGACTGCCGGTGGGAATTTCGATAAAGGCGTCTACTGTGAGGTGTTTTTGTGTCATCTCGGGAACCTCCTTGAAGGTATGTACGTGTCTATGTCAGGGAAAAAAACCCTACCCAATATTTTATTCTTTATAGGTAGCTGAATCAATCCATAACGGCACAATTTTCGAATCATCATGGTACAATGAATGAAATGTGTCACTTCTCCACCAAATTCCCTGTGAATTCCTTTGCAAAGATGTACGTCAACGGGGAACTGGAGGATGATTATGGACAGGGGGATCTGGTGGTCAATGTGGATGGGGGACTAGCCGAGTCCCTGCATTTGGGGGCATAAAAAATGCTACCTGTTCAGGTAGCGATCTGATCTATGATGACAAGACTGTTGATGAACCAGGAAATCTATCGTCCCCCGTCATAAGTCTTTGTGGAGGACAGGAAAGATCTCTTGCCAAACCCGCACAGCGAGATCAGAAGGAAGAAACCAGGTCTCCGAAGTGCGAAAGCCAATCAACATGTCTCTAATTATTCTTCTTCCAGTTTGATCGAATCTGTCGGACAGCCCTCGAAGGCATCGTAGACGTCCTCGTGAAACTCTTCGGGCACCTCGGCGGTTCCGGCATTGTCATCTAGGATCACGTATGCGATCCCTTCATCATCATAATCGTAAACGTCGGGAGCGGCGGCCCCGCAAGCCCCGCAGGCGATGCAAGTATCTTTATCCACCCAAGTGCGCATGATTTTTCCCCTTCCGAATATATGAATCCAGGGCTGTTGATGAACCAGAAAATGGGCGATGGGAGGGCAGAATTCGACCTTCCTGCCCAAAATATGGATCATCAACACGCTTGATAGGAATCCATAGATTTAAGCCAACTTCCACAAACATTTTAGAACGGTTTTTGCTTATTTGCAAGAGAAGGTGATGAAAAGAAGTATTTTAAGAAAGGGGGAATTCATAGGTGGAGGAGGAATCGAATCATCGGAAAGCCCGGCTTCTTCGTTGGAACCTTTATCTCACTCAGTTGCTGGTTCTTCTGGTGGCTGTGGTTCTTCTTTGGCTTCAGGGTCGCTTGACAGCAGAATTGTGGCTTCCAGCAGGATGGAAGATGTGGGCAGTGGGTGTTGCTTCTGGTCTCGTGGTGGTGGCTTTCGATTGGATTCTTCAACGAGGGGTTTCTGAGGAACAATTGGATGACGGGGGACTCAACCGTTTGTTGTTTCAAAATCTCTCTTATGTGGAAATCTTGTGGGTCACAGCTTGGGTGGCGATCGGGGAAGAGATGCTGTTTCGGGGAGCGCTTCAGCACTGGTTGGGCATGATTGGTAGCAGTCTGCTTTTTACTCTGATTCATTTTCGGTATCTGAAGCAATGGATTCTGTTGGTCAGTCTCTTTGGGATCAGCTGTCTTTTGGCGGGGTTGACGGAATGGACGGGAAGTTTAACCCCTGCTGTAGTGGCACATTTCACCGTGGACGCCCTTTTGGGTTTCTCTATTCGAAAGGGGAGGGAGGCTGGAGGGGGCATGTTTTCAGAGGAGACATGATATATTGAAAGGGAGGGGGTGGATGGGATCAGACTTTGGATGCGGGTGATTGTCGTATGGGGACTCGCTGGGTTCGCCGCGCTTTTGATGCCTATGGGTTCCCGGTCGGTTCCTTCCTACTGGGAATATATCAATCTGGAGACTCTGTTTGCTGCAGGCCTGATCCTGCTAGCCGGGCGGCAAGTGATTAAGGTGTCCGCTAAATCGCTCTCCTATTTTCTGTATCTTCCGCTACCGATCAGCTCCCCAGTGCGTTGGCGTTTCCTGCTCCCTCTGGCGGTGGCTTGGGGAGCTGCACCTCTGCTCACTTTGCATATCCCGGTGGTCGGATGGGTGACCCTCCTGTTTTTTGCAGGGAGGGAAGCGATCAGCTGGAGAGAAAAACAGCTGGCGTTACGGGAAACTTTCCGTCAGTCATCTTGACAGGGACGGTGATTTTGTTATATCACTTAAAGGTGTTTGTTTTGAGGAGAGGTGTCCGAGAGGTCGAAGGAGCACGATTGGAAATCGTGTAGGCGATCATATCGTCTCGAGGGTTCGAATCCCTCTCTCTCCGCCATCTGGGTGAAAAAAGACGGAATCCCGGTTGCGAAGTTCCGGGTTCTTTTTTTATAAGCTTTAAAACCAGGTGAGCTCCTCGCATGTCCAATTGGTTTTTGGTATGATGGATGCACGGAGTGAACGAGCCTTCCAGGTGGAGAGTAGGTCTCAACCTCAGGGGAGGATTGTACGGTTGTTCAAGCAGTGCGGTGAATGGGAAAAAGGAGACCTGAAACGCGTAACGAAGAGTGCTTCACCCTCATACGCTGTATTGTGCGGGTCTCCAGCGAGGGAGGGTAAACCATGCGTGTCGAGCGACTCAGCCGAGACAAAATCCGCTTTTTTTTATCCATGGATGATCTGATGGAACGTGGGATTGAAAAAGAAGATATGTGGCGGGACATCCCAAAGGTACATGAACTATTCAATGATATGATGGATCAAGCCTACCAGGAACTTGGCTTTGAGATCTCAGGTCCTGTCGCTGTAGAAGTATTTGCCTTGCCAGCCCAGGGGATGGTGGTGGTGGTCTCTCGAGGAAGGACCCCATCTCGGGAGGAATTGGACGATCTGGACAGCGATGATATGTATGAATTGGAAGTGACACTGGAGGAAAGTGATCAGGTTGTCTTCCAATTTGCGGACTTTGAAGATTTGGTACAGGCGGCAGACAGTCTTCATCGGCTGATCGGTTCTGGCGGCAGTGTTTATGCATACCGCGATCACTACTATCTCGTTCTCGACACGGAGATGGAAACAGAAACCCTCCAGAAGGGGATCGCTGTACTGTCTGAATACGGAGAGGCATCTACCTGTACCGAACACGTACTTGAGGAATATGGAAAAACTATCTGGGATGGGGATGCAATCGGGGAGATCGTCCGTTATTTCTATTGATTCGATTTTGACGACCGCGGAAAAAACCGCGGTCGTTTTATATTTATATCAGTTCGGTTCCGGTTATGCCAGCAGGAGCGTTGATAATCTGGTAATATTCCGTCTGTCGTAAACTCTTCCAGTCTCCTTCCCAGACTCCGGGGAATGCCCGCTGGGAAGACAGATGTTGGGTTCGGTGTTGTTGCAGAGCGTTCATGATTTGCCTGCGGAAGGGCGTCACCTCAACTCGGTGTGTGACTTCTGAGAGTGGAGTGGTGTGGACTCCAGGAAGAGGGGAGTCCGATTCGGGGATCACCGTATAGTACAAATGGATCTTCAATTCGTCGTCTAAGCGGGTGAGAGCTTCCCGGGTGGCTCGTTGGATGACTTGATGATCCGGGTGACCGGAAATTCCGTGAGGTGGAAAGGTGACCACAGCCTGGGGTGCTTCCAGTTGGATCTGGCGGGCAATCTCGTCCACCAATTGCTGAAAGGGGATCCTAGACAATCTTCCATCTCCGTAATCCCGCAGGATGACCCGGTCGATTCCCAAAACTTGAGCGGCTGCCTCCAGTTCCCGAGAACGAACTTCGCCTAATTCTTCTTGGGTGCACAGAGGTGGGTTGCCGGGCTTGCCCGCCTCTCCTCTCGTTGTGCAAAAGAGGACGATTTCGCAGTCTGACTGCAGGGCATATCGGGCGATCGTTCCGCCGGAGGCAAATGTTTCATCATCAGGATGGGCATAAATGAACATCAATTTTCTTTTCATGGGACGCTCTCTCCTTCAGGGTCAGGTGTGTTGATTAGCTAAATTTTGGGTAGGAAATCAGGTCGAAATGGGGGGACGGTGAAGAGCCTTTACGCTCTTTGCAAGAGATCGTAGTCTTCCCCCATTCCCGTCCCCTCAAGCGATATTTTGTGATGGGGGGCAATGGGAAGAACGAAAGGGTCATTTCGTTTCCGTCATCCACTTTATGGTTCATCAACAGCCCTCCTTCAGGGTTGATTATAACAAAAAAGAGGAAAAAGTCGGAATCGGAAATGGTGTTACCTTTCTTGTGTGAACTGGTGTATACTTGGATATGGATTGACGGGAATTATTTTTTTTTGAGGTGGTCAGGGATGGAACAACAGTCGGAAGCCTCCAATCTGGAGCAAAAAGAAGAAAATCTGGATGTTCTCGTTTCCACGCAAACTGTCATTAAGCGGGCTCTGGATAAGCTGGGGTACCCCGAACAGGTTTACGAGTTATTAAAGGAACCGATGCGGCTGATGCGCGTTCGGATCCCGATCCGGATGGACGACGGCTCGGTTCAGGTTTTTACCGGCTACCGTGCGCAACACAATGATGCGGTCGGCCCTACCAAAGGGGGCGTTCGTTTTCACCCGGGGGTTACCGAAGGAGAAGTGAAGGCGCTTTCAATTTGGATGAGCCTGAAGGCTGGTATTGTGGATCTTCCCTACGGTGGGGGGAAAGGCGGGATTATCTGCGATCCCCGCAAGATGTCCTTCAGGGAATTGGAACGCCTTTCCCGAGGATATGTTCGCGCAATCAGTCAGATTGTGGGACCGACCAAGGATATTCCGGCTCCTGATGTGTTTACCAACTCCCAGATCATGGCCTGGATGATGGATGAATACAGCTTGATGAGGGAATTTGATTCGCCTGGATTCATCACGGGTAAACCCTTGGTTCTCGGGGGCTCGCAAGGCAGAGAGACGGCGACGGCCAAAGGGGTAACCCTGATGATCCGGGAGGCGGCCAAGAAGCGGAATCTGTCTCTGGAAGGTGCCCGGGTCGTGATCCAGGGATTTGGAAACGCCGGCAGTTTTCTTGCCAAGTTCATGGCTGATTCTGGGGCCAAAGTGATCGGGATTTCGGATGCATATGGAGCTCTCCATGATGAGAAGGGTCTGGATATCGATTACTTGTTGGATCGTCGGGATTCCTTTGGAACCGTGACCAATCTGTTTAAGGAAACGATCACCAATGAGGAGCTTCTGGAACTGGATTGTGATATTCTGGTCCCTGCTGCGGTTGAAAATCAGATCACAGCGGCGAATGCCCACCGGATCCAGGCAGATATCCTAGTCGAAGCGGCCAACGGCCCCACGACTTTGGAAGCCACCCAGATATTGAGCGAGCGCGGAATTTTGCTGGTTCCGGATGTGCTGGCCAGTTCGGGTGGAGTGACTGTCTCCTATTTTGAATGGGTGCAAAATAACCAAGGCTACTACTGGTCTGAGGCAGAAGTCCTCCGGAAAATGGAGGATATTATGGTGCAGTCCTTTGAGAATGTATACCAAACTGCTCAAACGAGGAAAGTAGATATGCGCTTGGCCGCTTATATGGTCGGAGTTCGCAAGATGGCGGAAGCCTCTCGTTTCCGTGGTTGGGTCTGATTTTTCGAGGATGACACAGAAAGACATCCCGACGATGAAGGGGTGTTTTTCTGTTTTCTTTTCAAGGAGGTTAGTTGTGTGGAAGATGTGATCATTATCGGGGCAGGTCCCTGTGGTTTGTCTGCGGCTGTGGAAGCGAAACGACGGGGATTGAATCCGCTGGTGATTGAAAAAGGTTGTCTTCTTCAATCCGTTTACAGGTTCCCGGTGCATATGAAATTTTTCAGCACTCCAGAACTGCTGGAGATCGGCGGAGTTCCTTTTATCTCGACCGGTGAGAAACCCAACCGGTTGGAAGCCCTCAAATATTACCGGGCAGTGGCCAAAGCCTACGATCTGAGGATTCATCTTTATGAGAAGGTGACCGAGATCGAAAAGGAAGGGAAAAACTTTGTGGTCCGGACGGAAAAGGATGCTGGAAAACAACGCTATGTCTCGCCGCGGGTGGTAGTGGCGACGGGATATTACGATACTCCCAACCCGATGAATATTCCTGGGGAAGAGCTTTCCAAGGTTCACCACTATTACAAGGATGGTCATCCCTATTATGGATTGGATGTTCTTGTTATCGGCGGGAAGAACTCTGCTGTTGATGCGGCGATGGATCTGCAGCAGGCGGGAGCGAAAGTTACGATGGCCTATCGCCGGGAAGCCTTCCCAAACAGTGTGAAAGCTTGGGTGAAACCGGTGATTGAAAGTGCCATCGACAAGGGCTGGATCACTATGCATTGGAACACCGTGGTTCGGGAGATTCGGGAAAAAGAGGTGCTTCTCGAAACAGAGGGGGAGCTGTTTACGCTTAAAAACGATGTCGTGTTTGCGATGACAGGGTACCATCCCCAAACCGAGATGCTGGAGAGGTTGGGCGTGAGCCTAGATCCGAAAACAGGAGCCCCGATCTATGACCCGGACACAATGGAGACGGAAGTCCCCGGCTTATACATTGCTGGGGTGATCGTTGGTGGAAAGGATGCCAATTCCATCTTCATTGAAAATGGTCGTTTCCATGGTGGGAAAATCGTCGCCCACATCGAAAAGGAGAGGGGAGCGACGACTTCCTGACTCAAGGGTGTCAACCTTGGGGATATTCTTTGAAAAAAGATTGCAACTGAGCCGGGTCCCGGCTCACATGAAGCGCGGCCATCAATTGGATCCGCGCTTTTTGTCCGTTTAAACCGTTGGCAAAAATGAGACCCCATTCTTTCAATTGCTTTCCACCTCCGTCGTAACCATAAATATCTTCCACAAACCCATGATGACAACGGGAAACGAGGACGGTGGGGATCCCTGAGTCCACTGCTTTTTTCAAACCGGGAAGCATGGTGGGAGGGAGATTTCCCTGTCCAAGGGCTTCCACGACCAATCCCTGGGCTCGGGCCTGCAAGGCAGCCTGGATCAACAGGTCATCGGTGCCAGCAGCCGCTTTGACTAGATATACTCCTTCCACGGGAGGTAGATGAGGGAATACTCGTCTGCGGCTGGGGGATTGGTGAAAAAGGATCTCTTTTTTGCTGATAGTTCCTACGGGCCCTTGAGAAGGCGACTGGAAGGTGGCCACATTGCTGGTATGTGTTTTGGTAACCCAGCGGGCAGCGTGGATCTCGTCATTGAAAACCACCAACGTTCCCTTCCCATGGGCTTGGGGGTGGGAAGCGACGCGAACGGCATTGACGAGATTGAGGGGACCGTCTGCTCCCAACTCGTTTTGACTGCGCATCGCTCCGGTTACAATGACGGGCAGGTCGCCGGGAAGAGTCAGATCCAGATAGTAGGCAGTTTCCTCTAGCGTATCGGTGCCGTGAGTGACTACCACTCCATCGACATCTGGTTGGGAGAGATGGTGCATGACCCGTTGGCTAATTCGGTGCATCCACTGGGGTGTGATGTGAGGACTGGGCAAGTTACAGAAGTGGTCCATTTTCACTTGGATCCCGTAACGAGAAAGCAAGGGAAGAACCTGTTGCAGTCCTTCGGAACCCAGTGGCTTCACAGCTCCCGTCCGTTCATCTTCTGTCATGGCGATAGTTCCGCCGGTGGTAAGGATCGTAATTTGTCTCATGGTTGTGTTCTCCTCTGGTTAATTTTTCTCTCCCATAGCGGTTTGGGGAATTTTAGGGCTGCTTTTGCAGACGGCCTAGATGGGGTTTCATTTTCGTTGTTCTAACGAAAACCGAACCCTTACTGCAGAGCGCGGGGGAGGGAAGCGAAGGGAATCTAGTCAAGGCGATTTTTTCATCATGCTTTTAGTGGATCTTTCTTTCATTTTATAATAAGATCTTGCGGTTATCGATCCGCTGTTTTGTTCATAATGAAGATGGAACCTGTCTGAATGGGGTGAAAGGTGAATGGACGGTCGCCGGTACTTGGTGAAAATCCGTTGCAAGGAATGTGGAGAGTACTTTTTGTTGAAAGGCAGTATGAAGAAAGGAAGAGTGGAAACGGGCTTTAAGCAATGCATCTGTGATAATCGAAGTCCCTCGGGATTCGAAGTATCATCCGAGAGGTTGTAAGTGGACCGGCCTGCATAGGGTCGGTCTTTTTATTGCATAAAGATAGGTTGTGGCGCTCAAACTATCTGCGAAGAAACCAAGGGGAGGGAGTCGATCGGGATGGGGTTTCACATTTTGGTACCCAAGTTCTGATGAGTCGAAGACACTCTATGTGCAACCTAACCCTCCCTGTGACGACTTTTTCACAGAGCTTCTCGAACCGAAGAGTTTTGGGTGGAGCGGAGGACTCCCTCTTCTCCTCCAAGGATGAGCACAGGGAGTCTAGGGGAGAAACTTATATTGGCAGGTGGCGGGGGCAGCGGTCATTCTAAACCGGATCGAGACTGTAATTCCCCAACAATATGTTCGGTGTGATTGGCGCTATTGCCGCCGTGGTCGACGGGCTGATGGGGTTGTCGTCGAAAATAGCGGTGGTGGATGTCATCCGGAGATAAGACCCGACGAGAAATACCCTGTATGACTTCAATCCTGAAACAGCACTTCCGGTTGGATTTGGTCCTGTTCACAGGTGAAAAAATCGGGAAACATACTTTTTGTCAATAAGGAGTGATTCAGTCATGTACAGACGGATCGCCGCCGTGCTGTTCCCCGTTGCCGCACTGGCCTTGATCGGCACTGCTGTGTGGGGATACCAAGAAAATCAAGAAAAAAGTAGTCTGCTCATTAAAGCGGAGAACCAGTATCAAAGAGCTTTCCATGATCTCAACTTTCATGTGGACAAATTACAGGATGAATTGGGGAAGACACTGGCTCTCAATTCGCGAAAACAGTTGTCTAACTCTTTGACCAACGTATGGCGACTCAGTTTCGCCGCCCAAAACGATCTCGGCCAGCTTCCCTTGTCCATCATGCCTTTTGACAAAACGGAATCTTTTCTAGCCCGTATCGGCAATTTCAGTTACGGGGTGGGAGTTCGGGATCTAGATAAAAAACCCCTGACAGATCGGGAGTATAATACCTTGCGGGATCTGTACAAGCGTTCCAACGCCATTCAAAAGGACTTGCAGAAAGTGCAGTCCCAGGTTCTGAGCAAAAACCTGCGCTGGATGGATGTGGAGCAGGCGATGGCCTCTGAGGACAAGGTGATGAATAACACGATTATAGATGGTTTTAAAAAGGTAGATAAAATTTCAGAAGGATATACTGAGGTGGACTGGGGACCCTCCGTCAATAATCTGGAGGCAAAACAGCGAAAAAATCCGGTGAACCTGACCGGAAAAACGGTATCTCCTCAGGATGTGAAGGAAAAGATTGCCGATATTCTAGATCGACCGGACACCAAGGGGATTGAAGTGGTCTCCAACCGAAAAGGGGATGTAAAGACTTACAGTGCCCGATTGAAAAAACGGAACGGAAACGAAGTGAATGCCGATGTAACTGCCAAAGGCGGACACGTTCTCTGGCTCAATTATGATCGCCAGGTGAACAAACGGAAATTGAGCCTGGAGCAGGCCCAGGGAGAGGCGATTCAGTTCTTGGAAGGCTTGGGGTATCCGGAGATGGAGACGATCTCCTTCGACGAAATGGGCAATATGGCTTCCTTCAGCTTCGTCAGAAAAGAAGGGAAGGTATTGATCTACCCTGAGACGGTTGTGATCAAAGTGGCTTTGGATAATGGGGAGATCATAGGATTTCAGGCAGAAAACTATGTGTATAATCATATTGAAAAACGAAATCTGAAACCCCGTCTTACCCAGGCCCAGGCTCGAAAATATGTCAGTCCCCGTATGAAGGTGAAGGAGTCCCATCCAGCAGTGATCTTCGGAGAGAATGGAAAAGAAGTGCTGTGTCACGAGTTTATGGGTCGGCTAGGAAAAAGTGAGTACCGCGTATTTATCAATGGGGATACGGGAGACGAAGAGATGGTTCAGAAGGTTAAAAAGGCCAATACGGAAGAACTTTGAAATTTCCTCAGGCCGGCTGATCAGCCGGCCTGAGATTTTGACAAAATCGCCTGAAAAAAAGGTTTCAGTCGTTGCAAGCCGCGGTGGTTTATGATATCCTTATGAAGAATTCATACAAAGGAATACATAGCGAACTCTAGGGTTCATGGGTTGTCGCTGGCCAAGGTTTCCAAGGGGAAATCATCATCCAACTCGAGATGAATCAAATACCGTTCATCCGCTGAGCAGAGCCATGCCCTGCTCTTTATGTTTTTGTCAGGAGGTCTGGCATGAGTCGTTTATCTGTAGCGATCGATGGTCCCGCCGGTGCAGGTAAGAGCACTGTGGCACGAAGGGTGGCGGCGGAGCTCGGGTTAACCTATGTGGATACCGGCGCTATGTACCGAGCGATCACTTGGAAAATATTGAGAGATAATGAAAATCCAGAAGATGAAATTTTGGCCTCCCGACTGGCCCGGGACACGGACTTGCGACTGACAGCCGGAAAGGGTGGAGTCGATGTTTGGGTGGATGGGGAAAAGGTGACGGAGGCGATTCGGACTCCCGAAGTCACATCCCAAGTCTCCCGGATTGCCGGCCACGTGGGGGTTCGAAAGGGATTGACCGATAAACAGCGGGCGATGGCCCGTCAAGGAGGGGTGGTGATGGATGGCCGGGATATCGGTACGCAAGTGATGCCAGATGCCGATGTAAAGGTTTTCTTGACTGCCTCCATTGAAGAACGGGCCCAGCGTCGCTACCAGGAGTTGATGCAAAAGGGGTTTGAAGTTGACCCTGAACAGCTCAGGGAAGAGATTCGGAACCGGGACGAGAAGGACCGAAACCGGGAACATTCGCCTTTGCGACCGGCTGAGGATGCGGTCCACTTGGACACTACAGGGCTGTCGATCGATGAAGTCGTCCAATCCATCCTCACCCTTTGTCAATCCCGGGTGAGCGGCGGTGAGTGAGTTGCTGTATAAATTCTTCCGGGGGTTTTTTCGCCTCTTTTTTGCAGTTTTCTATCGCTGGGAAGTTCGCGGTCTGGAGCATGTCCCGGATCAAGGAGGGGTGGTGGTCTGTTGCAACCATATCAGCAATCTGGATCCGCCCCTCGTCGGTTCGGCCATGCGTCGTCCGGTCCGGTTCATGGCTAAAGAAGAGTTATTTCGAGTTCCCGTTCTTTCCTTTCTGATCCGGAACTTCGGGGCTTTTCCGGTGCAACGTGATACCGCAGACAAAAGGGCGGTAAAGAAAGCTTTGTCGATTTTGAAACAAGGGGGAGTTGTGGGGGTATTTCCCGAAGGGACTCGTTCCAAGACAGGGGAACTCGGGGAAGCCCACGCCGGAGCTTCATTCATCGCTTTAAAAGGAGAAGGGCAAGTGGTTCCGGCAGCGATTATCGGCCCGTATCGGCTGTTCCGAAAGGTGACGATCGTTTTCGGTCCACCCTTGGATCTGAGTGAGTACCAGGGACAAAAACGGACATCAGGATCCTTGAAAGAAGTAACCCATCGGATCATGGGAGAGATTGATTCTCTCCTCAAAGAAAACCGCCGGGAGCGGCCGTAAAGGTGTTATTGGTTTTACCTGATTTCCATAGCCCTCTTTGTAAGGGGCAGAGACACTAGATCGGAATCGATGTGGTGGTCTCCCCCGGAATCAATCAATCACAGGATTAATGAAATTAAGGGGCTGGTTTTCTTAATTTCATTGTTCATCTCTCCGCTTCCGGAGAGATCATAAATCAGGTTATTTATTGGCAGGTAAATGAGGAGGTTGTCGTCATGGTGGAAGAAATGAAATCAGAAATGGCAGAGGTGGCTCCGTTGAACCGCGGAGATATCGTCAAAGGGAAAGTAACCAAGGTAGAAGATCATCAGGTGCTGGTGGATGTCAACTATAAGTTTGACGGTGTGATCCCGATTTCGGAATTGTCCAGTCTGCATGTGGATAAAGCTTCCGACGTCCTATCTGAAGGGGACGAGGTGGAAGTGAAGGTGATCCGGATCAATGATGAGGAAGACAAGCTGGTTCTTTCCAAAAAAGCGGTGGATTCGGATCGTGCCTGGGAAGAATTACAACAAAAATTTGAGAGCGGCGAAACGCTGGAAGCGGAAGTTGCCGATGTGGTCAAAGGCGGTTTGGTCGTAGATCTCGGAGTTCGCGGATTTATTCCCGCCTCCTTGGTGGAGCGCCACTACGTCGAAGATTTTTCCGATTATAAGGGACGCAAGCTATCTCTCAAAGTGATCGAAATCGATCCGGCTAAGAACAAGTTGATTCTTTCCCGCAAGGCGGTTCTGGATGAAGAGGCCGACCAGCGGAAACAAGAAACCTTGGCCAGTCTGCAACCGGGGCAAGTGATGGAAGGGACCGTTCAACGTTTGACCGACTTCGGTGCCTTCGTGGATATCGGAGGTGTTGACGGGCTGGTCCACGTTTCCGAGCTGGCATGGAACCGGGTGGAACATCCTTCTGAAGTGCTTTCCGAAGGGGATCAGGTTCAGGTGAAAGTTCTCAAAGTGGATCAAGATAACGAACGCATCAGCCTCAGCATCAAAGAGACCCAGCCAGGTCCCTGGGAGAAAGTGTCTGAAGAGATTCAGACTGGGGACATCGTGACAGGTACAGTGAAGCGGCTAGTCTCCTTCGGTGCTTTTGTGGAAGTATACCAGGGAGTGGAGGGGCTGGTTCATATTTCCCAGATTTCCCGCCGCCATATCGCAACTCCTTCTGAGGAGTTGGAGGAAGGACAGGAAGTCCGAGTAAAAGTGCTGGATATGCAACCGGAACAAAAACGAATCAGCCTCAGCATCAAAGAGGTGGAACAGGAAGAAACCCGCGAGGAACTAAAAAATCTGGATCGTAATAACAGCGGGATGAACGTGACCTTGGGTGACGTTTTCGGTGATCAACTCCGCCGCTTGAAATAATTACAAAAGCCTCCGGCCAAGTCCGGAGGCTTTTTTGCTGAAGGGAGAAGAAAACAGACATACTACGGGGAAACGGGTTTATTCGGAGGAGTTGTTCGTGGTTGACGGTACATTTGCATTGCTATTGTCCATTTCGATAGCGGTATGGATCCAGACAGGATGGTTTTCGGGGTTGGAGCAGGAGTTGAAATGGAGCAGGCAGGGGCTGGTCTTGGGATTGTTAGCAGCAACCGCATTGTTGCGGGTGGAGGTTCCCATCGGGGAAGCTGTGAAAATTCAGGGCGGGATGTTACTGTTGTTGCTCTTTCTGATCCGATTGATCAAAATCAAGCGGGTTCAGTTGATCCATTTGTTTCCTGCTATTTTCCTAGCCGCTTCCATTCTGTTTTTTCTTCGTGAATTGTACTGGTGGGGTCCGGCCTTCAATGAAAACGGGTTTCGGATCTTAGGTGTCGGGGCTGCTACCGGCATGGCACTTCTCACCTTCCGTCAGCTCCATCTCCGCTTGATCGTGGCTGCGGGGGGATTATGGTTGGCCGAGTGGATGTCCTTAATTCTGCACCGGAAGGAATTGAACCCAGCTGTTTTTGGTATGCCGTCAACTTTGGACGTTTTTTGGTTTACTTGGACTGCCCTTCTGATCTTGCATTATGTTACCCGTGATATGTCAGCTAGGATTCGCCAACTTGTCAAAAGGCCCCGCGGAGGTTAAATGAAAATATCCCATCGGCTGAAGGGGAGGGAGCATCTCCTGTAGAAACCTTGTAAACTAGCCCAGGCTGAGTTTGTCGGGATGGAGATAACCCCCAACCCTTCCTTGTTGACACCCTTGTCGTGGTGTGGGCGAAAAAAGTCCTTCTGTGGTAAAATCATACTGGTTGGATCCGCCTGGAACGAGTCATATGTGTGGAGGATCTGGTGGAATACGGAGGAGAGGAATTCGGACAAATGAGTTTGCCAGTCGTGGCCATCGTAGGCCGTCCCAATGTGGGAAAGTCAACATTGTTCAACCGGATCGCCGGAGAACGGATTGCGATTGTGGAGGATAAACCAGGGATCACCCGGGATCGGATTTATACCCGTGGGGATTGGTCGGGACGTGATTTTCACGTGATCGACACCGGGGGGTTGGAGTTTGGAAAACAAGATGAGGTGGTGGAACATATTCGCCAGCAGGCTGAATTGGCCATCGAAGAGGCGGATGTGATTCTGTTTATGGTGGATGGGCACGATGGGGTGACCGCCACTGATGAAGAGGTGTCCCGGATTTTACATCGTTCCAACAAACCGGTGGTTCTGGGCGTCAACAAACTGGATGATGTCAAACACCATGAAAACGTATATGAATTTTATCAGCTCGGTTTTGATGAACCGATCGGGATCTCTTCACTACACGGATCAGGAACCGGGGATTTGTTGGATGCGGTGGTGAATCGTTTACCGGAGCGGGAAGAAGAGGAGTATGACAGTGATACGATCCGAGTCTCCATGATTGGCCGTCCCAATGTAGGGAAATCCTCTCTGGTCAATCGGATTCTCGGAGAGGAGCGGGTGATCGTAAGTTCTGTGGCAGGGACCACCCGGGATGCCGTCGATACGCCTTTCGCCCATGAAGGGCAGGATTATGTCATTATTGACACGGCAGGGATGCGAAAGCGGGGCAAGGTATACGAGACTACAGAAAAATACAGTGTTCTGAGAGCTTTGAGAGCGATTGAACGCTCCGATGTGGTCTTAATCCTGTTAGACGGGACCGAAGGGGTGACTGAACAGGATAAGCGCGTGGCTGGGATCGCTCACGATGCGGGAAGAGGGGCTGTTTTTGTTGTAAACAAATGGGATGCGGTGGATAAGGATGATCGAACGATGAATCGGATGATCCGAGAGATTCGTCAGGAATTTGCTTTTATGGATTATGCTCCGATCCTGTTCGCTTCAGCAAAAACCGGTCAACGGGTGACGAAAATCCTGCCGGTGGTAAAAGAAGTGGCGGAGCAGCATGCCTTGCGCGTTTCCACATCCGTTCTCAATCAAGTTTTGCAAGATGCGGTGATGTCGACTCCACCCCCCACAGTGAACGGAAAGCGGACCCGGATCTATTACGGAACACAGGTTTCTGTAAAGCCACCGGTTTTTGTGCTGTTTGTCAACGATCCGGAACGGGTTCACTTTACTTATCAACGCTATTTGGGAAACCAGTTGCGCGAGGCTTTTGGTTTTATTGGGACCCCGATCCGGATTCTGCTGCGCAAAAAGAACAAGGAGAGATAAATACGAGAGGAGGAAAAGGATGGGGACATCTATATGGGTTTTGCTTGTCTCATATTTAATCGGTTCGATCAGTTTCAGCTATTGGATCACCCGTTTTATGAAGGGGGTCGACATCCGACGGCATGGCAGTGGTAATGCCGGTGCGACCAATATGTTACGGGTGGTAGGTAAAGGGCCTGCTATTGCCGTTTTTGTCCTAGACGCTTTAAAAGGAATGGCTGCGGTGCAACTGGCTGCAACCGTGTCTGGTGATGCGACGTTAATGATGGCGGCAGGGGTGGCTGCGATTATCGGGCATAATTGGCCTGTCTTTCTCGGTTTTCGGGGAGGGAAAGGGATTGCGACCACGATCGGTGTCACAGCTCTGCTCACTTTGGCAGCAGCTTTGATCACGGGTGTGGTAGCCATTATTGTTATCCTTCTTACCCGCTATGTATCCCTCGGCTCTTTGGTTTTTGCTGCTGGTTTGCCTTTGATGATCGCTTTTTTGGATTATCCCACTTCCTATGTGTATCTTAGCCTGGTGATTACTCTGATGGCTTTTATCCGACATAGCACCAATATCAGACGTCTTTTCAAAGGAACGGAGAGTAAACTGGGGTCAACCAAAGAACAACGGAGTTAGAGCGGAGGGAAGGGCTTTATGGCGAAAAGGAGTGCGGCTGTACTGGGTGCAGGCAGTTGGGGGACTGTTCTCGCTTCGGTATTGGTTGATAATGGTCTCGATGTGAAGCTGTGGGCTCGCAGAAGGGAGTTGGCCGAAGAGATCACCCAGGATCACTGCAACAGCTGGTATCTGCCGGATATCCGGTTGCCGGAGACGCTTCAGGCCACGGATTCTTTGGAGGAGGCGGTGGCCGGAAAGGATCTGGTGCTGATGGGAGTCCCCTCCCAATCGATGAGGGAGGTGGCCCGGAACCTGGCTCCTCGGTTGGGAAAAGGTACTCTGGTGCTACATGCGGCCAAGGGGTTTGAACTGGGTTCGCTGAAGCGCATGTCGGTGGTGTTGGAGGAGGAGTTGCCCATGGCCGCGGAACGGATTGGAGTATTATCCGGTCCGAGTCACGCAGAGGAGGTGATCCGGAAATCTCCAACGACTGTGGTGGTGGCATCCAAACATCCTTCCGTTGCGGAAGAGGCGCAGGGATTATTGATCAACTCTTATCTGCGGGTCTACACCCATCCCGATGTGATTGGAACAGAGGTGGGTGGCTCCTTGAAAAATATCATCGCTTTGGGTTCGGGAATTTCTGATGGGCTGAATTTTGGGGATAATGCCAAAGCGGCGTTGATCACCCGTGGACTGGCGGAAATGGCACGCCTGGGTATGGCGATGGGAGCCAAACCGATCACCTTTGCTGGATTGTCAGGGGTGGGTGATTTGGTGGTCACCTGCACGAGCCGTCACAGCCGAAACTGGCGGGCAGGTTATCTGCTCAGCCAAGGCCTGGCGCTGGAAGAGGTACTCCAACAGATGGGGATGGTGGTGGAAGGGATTAAAACCACCCAGGTGGCCCAGGAGCTTGCTGCAAAATACCAAGTGGAGATGCCGATTACGCAGGAACTTTATGCGGTCCTCTTTGAAGGCAAATCCCCCCGTAAGGCAGTGGAAGATTTGATGGCTCGCGGAAAGACGGATGAGATGGAAGAGATGATACAGGGTTCGCCAGGCCCGACCGCCTAATGTATCCGGGACTCGTTGCAAAGTGTCACATTCTTACATACGTTGTAATACATCCGGTTTGGCTGTTGTGCAAGAATAGAGGCTCTTGCTAGGGGGAATAGGGACCAGGGGATGCTTGGGCGACCAAACCGGAAAAACAGGGGTGCGCCCACAGGCGTCACCCCTGTTTCCGTTTGCGGGGTGTTCCCTTCTCTCTGGGGCCCGCCTGTATCAAGTCGGACATCAACTGTCTAACAAAGGGAAGTTGAAGGATTTTGAGTAGCTGGGTGAAATCGAAATTCTGGAATGGATGAGATGAGGTGTCGACAGAATCCGTATCTCCATCTGGTGGGGGGAGGTTGAGACGTGGAATTTCTTCTTCGTCCTCCTCCTGTCGTCTCGGTTGTACCAGGCGTAAGGGAGGCCGTCCTCGGTGGGGTTGTTTTTGATTTGCAAATTGGGTGGCCATTTCAAACATCTGATAAGCGTTATCCATGATCTTCTCCATCCGTTGCAAGGATTCGCTGAAGTCTTTTAGGGTGGTTCGGAAAGTATAAAACCCGTTGATCCATTTGCTCAGGCTGTCTGAGACGGCATCTGACTGGGGTTCCCGGGGGGGAAGACGTTTTTGTGGCCGAGGTCGGCGACGCTGGGGAGGTCTGTAAGGCCGGTTGGTGCGCGTGGCTTTTTTTGGCATGGAAGATCTCCTCCACTTCGGGCTTTTGTCTCTCTATCCTATGCCAATGTCCAGGAAGGGATTGGACGGAAGCCCGGTAGATTGGTGGGCGCCTGTGGATTTGCTATACTGGTATTTGAATATACGTCTGAAGAAGGAAGATGATGGACTTGGATGCCATGGTCAGTATTTTGCTACTGTTGATCGCTAATTTCACGATTTCATGGACCCGTCAATTGGGTACAGGATGGGTCCGGATATTGTTTTCTGTTTTCGCTGTGCTACTCCTGATCCCGGCTTTTCTTTTCGGATTTCGGGCGTTGATGTGATCACCACAGAGGGGAGGGAGCCAGATGCGATGGAAATGGGTATCGGCTGGGTTGTTGGCAGTGTTGATCCTGCTGACTGGTTGCATGCGGACCGATGAGTTTGATCAGAAGATCGCAGAGGATTTGCCTCGGGAAGTACAAGAGGTACAGGTAGCTTTAGACCAATACAGGAAAGAACATAATAATGTCTTGCCTCTGAAGCCTCCCCAGGGCCCCACGCTGTATCAGAAGTATATTCTCGATTTTTCCAAAATGAGTGCTTACCTTCCCAGCACTCCGTCCAACTCCTTTCAAAAAGGGGGCCACTTTGTATTTGTTGTTGTAGACCCCGGAGCTAAAAAACCACAGGTGCGTGTACTGGATCTGCGAGTGACGGAGAAGTTGCGGGAGTTGCAGGGGCGGGTAGATACTTACAAGGAACGGAACGAAAAGTTGCCCAAGGGAGACCAGCAGGGAAAAGGGATCTATGATGTGGATTATCAGGTCTTGAAGATCGATCCAGTCACCCTTCCAAGTCCTTACCATTCAGAGTTCACTCTTACTCCGGTGCTGGACAGTGAGGGTCAGGTGTATGTGGATTATCGGAAAGATGTGATGAGGTTGTTGGAAGAGTCCGACTCCAAGCCGGCTAAAGGGCAAGATCTCAGAGAAATTTTGTACAAGGATTCATTGTTTGTCCCCGCCCACTCCCTGCCGATGAAATGGGAGAACGGGGAACCTGTCATGGAGGAAGAATAAATGGAGCCCCCCGCACATATGAAATGGACAAGTCTGCAAAAAGAAAGCGGGGGGATCTCTTTTGGGGATATGGGAAAATCTTCTATTACACTTGTTTGTCATTCCGGCGACTTTTTTGCTGGGGAGGCTTTCCGCAGTCAAGGTGGCCGGTTTTCGGGTCCGGATGATAGGTCGCAAGAATTCATCAGATGAAAAAGAACGGGCTTCCAGAAGGACTGTCTGATTGGACAGTCCTTCGGTTTTTTCTCTGGGAAGGTTCATAACCAGCCCCTCTCCTCATATATTTATAGTGTCCAAATCCATCGGAGCATGATAAAGGAGGCGGTTCGCCTTCGCGCCGACAGCACGTCCGTGGGAGTCGGAACTTTCGAGGGAGGGGTTTTCGTGAAGAAGGTCGATATCTTCAAAGATATTGCGGAACGAACGGGGGGCGATATTTACCTGGGTGTAGTCGGTGCGGTGCGCACCGGAAAGTCCACCTTTATCAAGCGATTCATGGAACAAGTGGTGATCCCCAATATCAGTGAGGAGGCGGACCGAGCCCGGGCCACTGATGAGTTACCACAGAGTGGGGCTGGGAAGACGATCACCACGATCGAGCCCAAGTTTGTTCCCAATCAAGCGGTCCAATTGCATGTTACTGAAGGAATCGACATTAATGTCCGATTGGTGGACTGTGTCGGATATGCGATCAGCGGGGCTCGAGGGTATGAAGATGAAGCGGGCCCTCGCATGATCAATACTCCGTGGTATGATGAGCCGATTCCTTTCCAGGAGGCGGCGGAGGTCGGCACTCGAAAAGTGATCCAGGAACATTCCACCCTGGGTGTCGTGGTGACCACCGACGGTTCCATCACGGATATTCCGCGTCAGGACTATGAAGAGGTGGAGGAACGGATCGTCGAAGAGATGAAGGAAGTTGGAAAGCCCTTCATTCTGGTTCTGAACTCCACCCGTCCATACAGTGAAGAGGTACAGGAATTACGGGAAGATCTGGTGGAAAAATACGATATTCCCGTACTGGCCGTCAGTGTGGCCACCATGGGGGAAGAAGAGGTTTACGCTGTCCTCAAGGAAGTCCTATATGAATTCCCGGTCCATGAAGTGAATGTCAACTTACCCAGTTGGGTTATGGTTTTGGACGAGGACCATTGGCTACGCAAAGATTTTGAAACCGCAGTCCGGGAGACGGTTCAGGATATTCGCCGTTTGCGGGATGTGGATCAAGTGGTAGGACAGTTTACTGATTATGAATTTATTGAACAGGCAGCCCTTTCTGGGATGGATATGGGGCAGGGGATTGCAGAGATCGATCTATATGCATCGGATGAATTGTACGATCGGATCCTGACTGAGGTGGTGGGGGTCTCGATTCAAGGGAGAGATCATCTGCTCCAGCTGATGCAGGAATTCTCCAAGGCGAAACGAGAGTACGACAAAGTGTCCGATGCGATTCAGATGGTTCGGACGACGGGATATGGAGTGGCAGCCCCCACATTGGAAGAGATGGCGCTGGATGAGCCGGAGTTGATTAAACAGGGGCCCCGCTATGGCGTTCGCTTGAAAGCCTCTGCACCCTCCATCCATATGATCCGGGTGAATGTCCATTCGGAGTTTGCGCCGATTATCGGGTCGGAGCGGCAGAGTGAGGAACTGGTCAATTATCTGATGCGGGATTTTGAATCAGATCCTTTGAGTATTTGGGAGTCGGATATTTTTGGTAGATCCCTTCATTCTATCGTACGGGAAGGAATCCAGGCGAAGTTGTCTATGATGCCGGAGAATGCCCGTTATAAACTACAGGAAACTCTGGAAAGGATTATCAATGAAGGTTCAGGCGGGCTCATCGCCATCATCTTGTAAAAGATCGGTTCCAATGCCTCTTCAAGAACAGGTGGGAAAGCAGGTGGGTGGCTTCCGAGCTCTTGCCAAGTGGGCACAGCGATCCACGTGAGGTCTATGCCTTATGGATGGCAAGGGTATCGCATTCCTACCCCCTCCCCGCTTTTTTCTATGTTCATGGAGGGGAGAGTCGCTGATGAATGATGAGTCGTTTTTAGATACCCTCACGGCAGTCCGTCTGGAACGATCTGGGCTGCCGCAGAGGATATTTTTATTTATATCGCACAAGGAAAAAAGCCGAATTTCTTTTTTTTTAAGGCGAGGATGCTTCAAACACTTGATATTCACCAGTTTTCTATATTACTATAGGTTTGTCCCTTCGGATGCCTCGGGAGACTGCATAAGTCGGAGGGGAACAGTGAAACATTGAAGTTAAACCAACCCATCCGGAGAGGAGGTGAGGGTTGTGAACAAGACAGAACTGATTTCTCAAGTTGCCGAAAAAACGAACATCACCAAGAAAGATGCGACTCAAGCCGTGGACGCCGTCCTCGACACGATCACGGAAGCATTGAAGACAGGGGAGAAGGTTCAACTGATCGGGTTTGGGAATTTTGAAGTGCGTGAACGTGCTGCGCGTAAAGGCCGCAACCCGCAGACCGGCAAGGAAATCGACATCCCCGCCAGCAAAGTGCCCGCATTTAAACCGGGTAAGGCGTTGAAGGACGATGTGAACCACTAAGCGTAAGGACGGGTACATACTCCTCACCCAAGGTGATCGAGGCGAAGCCACGGATCCGATACAAAGATGGGTGTGGAAGGGAAGCCTTTCCACGATTTGTGCCCACAGGCCCTTCGGGGCCTTTGTTTTTTATCTGTGGAAGAATCCAAGTCGTGAAGTTTCTGAGTGGACCCCGCGCTTTCAACTGAAGAAAGCAGCGCAAGAGGGAGGAGACACAGTCTATGGGAGTGGATCATGAAAAGATTCAGCAGGCAGTGAAGATGATCCTGGAAGCAGTAGGAGAAGATCCCGACCGCGAGGGTTTGAAGGAGACACCGGCACGGGTGGCCAGGATGTATGAAGAGATCTTTTCCGGAATGGGGGAAGATCCAGATGAGTATTTTTCCACGGTTTTCGGTGAAGACCATGAAGAACTGGTGTTGGTGAAGGATGTTCCCTTCTTTTCCTTATGTGAACATCATTTGGTTCCTTTTTTTGGGAAAGCCCATGTTGGCTATATTCCCAAAAGCGGCCGGGTTACAGGTTTGAGCAAATTGGCCCGTGCTGTGGATACTGTGGCCCGTCGCCCTCAATTGCAGGAGCGGATCACTTATACTGTTGCGGATTCCCTGGAGAGAAGCCTCGAACCCCATGGAGTGATCGTAGTGGTGGAGGCGGAACATATGTGTATGACCATGCGAGGGATTAAAAAGCCCGGTTCCCGGACCGTAACTTCTGCTGTCAGGGGAATATTTGAAAAAAATTCTGCCGCTCGCGCCGAGGCTTTCAGTCTGATTGGATTTGGAAAATAAAATATTAAAAAACCCGACATAAACCCTTGACAGGTATTCCTCACGCAGATACAATAGGTATTGTCGCTTTGAGATGAACAAGCGACCACATCCGGGAATATGTCGGGCTATGGCGCAGCTTGGTAGCGCGCTTGCATGGGGCGCAAGAGGTCGTCGGTTCAAATCCGGCTAGCCCGACCAGAACCAAAAGGCTCTCCAAGCATGGAGGGTCTTTTCCGTTATGTTGGTCCATTTGAAAGGAGGATTTCCATGGCGGGACAAAGCGGAGATTTTTTTGTAGTCAAAGCGAAGGAAAGCGGAGTCAATGTGATCGGTCTGACCCGGGGAAAAGACACCCGTTTTCACCACTCTGAGAAGTTGGACAAGGGGGAAGTGATGGTGGCTCAGTTCACTGAACATACCTCAGCTGTCAAAGTCCGAGGCAAGGCCTTGGTGATCACCCCCTTTGGAACGGTGGATACAGAGGTGGAGGATTAGGGTGAGTCGATTTACCAAATTCTCTCTCCACAGTTTTTAACAAGTTTTTGGGACGGACCGATCTTCGTTTTCAACTGGAGGTACTATCTTTTCTTCTTAAACATCACCGGACTGTTACTGCGTTCTCATTTCTTCAGGCATGTTCTCCTCCTGCCACCATACAATGATGACAAACGGTGGAAGGAGGAAGCCTGTATTGAATGGTCTGGCCCGACGGCTGTTTGTATCGGTGTTTATTTCCTTGATGGCAGTGTCATTGTTATCGCTCTTACCCGCTTTAGAAGGAAAGGCTGGGAAAGGGGAAGGAGTTCCCGCTTTCGGTTCGACCCAACCCCAGGTGCTCACAGAAGAGACCTTGGCAGATTTTCTTTCGGAACAACCGGAAGGCCTCCGTGTGATCCGTGCGGATCTGGAGGGGGGAGATCTTCAATTGCAATTGAAGAGAGCAGGTGCTTCCCGAGCATCTGTCTATCAGGGAATTCTCCACATGATTCGGGGTGCGCTGGTTCACACGAATAATGTGGAAGCAGTCACATTGTCTGTCCTTGAGAAGGACGAACCTTTGCTGACTGTATATGCGACCCGATCCGATTTGGCCACTGACCAGGAAATGAAAAGGGCGAAGGGATGGACGGCGGAGGAGTATCTGAGACGGATGTTTCGTTTGACAGGACCCTGGGGCGAATGAGTGTGAACCGCTTCAGCCGGAAAACTCCTTCCCTCTCGCCAGGTCGGTGAAACTTTGGTATTATTAGGCCATGGAGTCGGTAGTCAAGCAGGATGGGGTTGGATAGTTTCAGCAGGGGGGCGTGTCTTGATGACAGTATTGTTGAATGAATTGGATCGGATCGTTACGGAGATCGAAAGACAGACCCGCCATTCCTTCATGGACCGCCACGTCCGCCGCCCGGAAGTGCCGGTCTCTTTCGTGCGGGTTCTCCATTCCATGTTGCGCTCCCTTTCAATTTCCCAGGAACGGATCCGGTTGTACTGTGTCACTGCAACCCTGCTGCAGATGGGTTTGGATATCCACGAGACTGTGACTAATGCCCGGGAGACGGGAGCAGGGGAGACTCGGCACCGTCAACTGGCTGTACTGGCCGGGGACTATATGAGTAGCCTTTTCTACAAAAACTTAGCAGAACAGGGTGAAATCAATGGAGTCCATCGGCTGTCTCAAGCGATCTCAGACATTAACGAAGCCAAGATGGAACTTTATGGACTTGAGGGTCAATCCCAGGTTTCCTGGTCTGTTTTTATCCAGCCTGCGCGTAAGATCTGCGGGGGATTAGTGACGTACTTATCCCGTTTTTTTTATGATGATTCTCCGGAAAATCCCTGGGATCCACTGGCGGGCAATCTATTGCTGATGATCCTTTGGTCCTCCCCGCCCCGACCGGTCGCTGAATTGGGGATGCGGTTTTCAGAAGAGGCACTTCGCCCTTTATTCATGGAAACCTTGCAACAGGTCAGAGAGATTCGTCCCCTGGAAGTCCGACATGATCTGATCGATCTAATCCGGGAGTCGATTCCTAATTGGTGGATGGAGTCTTCGGTGATGGAGGGTTGAAACATTGAGTGGTGTGGATCATAGCCAGCATAAGCAAAACAAGTCGCAGTTTGTTCATCAGGTATTTGAGAGCATTGCCAAAGACTATGACCGGATGAATACCCTCCTCAGTTTTCGTCGTCATAAAAGCTGGAGAAAGTTTGCGATGAAAAAAATGAGGGTGAACCCTCATGAGACGGCAGTCGATGTTTGTTGTGGAACATGTGACTGGACGATTGCCTTGGCGGAAGCCTCCCAAGGAGGAAAGGTAGTTGGCCTGGACTTCAGCCAGAACATGCTCCAGGTGGGGGAGAGGAAAGTATCTGATCGTAACCTGAAGACGCAGGTGGAATTGCTTCACGGAGATGCGATGGATCTTCCCTTGGAAGATGGGCAGTTTGATCACGCCACCATTGGGTTTGCTTTGCGTAATGTTCCCGATTTCCGCCAAGTGATCCGGGAGATGGCACGGGTGGTGAAGCCAGGAGGGCAGGTGGTCTCCCTGGAGTTATCCAAACCGGCATGGCCTCCCTTTCGCTTTGTGTACTATTTTTATTTTCAACGGATTCTCCCGTTGTTGGGCAAACTGTTTGCCAACCGCTACGAACAATACAAATGGCTTCCTGAATCCCTTATGGAATTCCCTGATTATCGGGAGTTGGCGCAAATCATGGAGGAAGAGGGATGTTTTGAGCGGGTGGAGGTTTATCCGCTGACAGGAGGGATCGCTGCCTTGCACATCGGGAGGGTCAAATCTTGAGCTCTCCCCGGCTGTGCAAGGTTCTGGGCCGGAGAGCAAGTCTTTTTCAAACAGGGTGAATTGGAATGAAGCTAGCGGATATCTACAACAGCCTGAAACAAGATCTGCGGGAAGTCGAGCAGGAGCTGGAAAAGTCGATCCAGACGGATCATCGAGATTTGAACCAGTCAGCGGTCCACTTGTTGGAAGCCGGCGGCAAACGAATGCGACCGGTTTTCGTTTTGTTGTCAGGGAAATTTGGCGAATACGATGTGGACAAACTGAAACAAGTGGCGGTTCCTCTGGAATTGATTCATATGGCTACCCTGGTTCATGATGATGTGATTGACGATGCCTCCACCCGGCGGGGGCGGCCCACAGTGAAAGCAAAATGGGATAACCGGGTGGCGATGTATACCGGGGATTATATATTGGGACGCTCCTTGGCCATCGTGAGCCGGATTAAGGATCCTGAGATCCATCGGGTGTTGTCCCCGGCAATCTATCAGATGTGTAGAGGGGAGATTGAACAGATTCGGGATTTTTTTGCGACGGATCTGTCCCTTGTCCGCTATCTGCATCGCATTAAGCGGAAAACCGCCTTGTTGATGTCTGTCAGTTGCGAATTGGGAGCGCGGGTCAGCGGGGCGGCACCAGATGAGGTTCGCCGTCTGCGTCTGTATGGATATTTTGTCGGTATGGCATTTCAAATTACCGATGACATTCTGGATCTGACGGGAGATGAACAGATACTGGGCAAGCCCGCCGGTAGTGATCTTCGTCAGGGAAATATCACACTGCCAGTGATCTATATATTGAAAAAGGGTCCAGAGGAGGATCGAGAACGGATTCTCCAATATCTTCACAACCAAGGGGATGAACAGGCGCTGCCTGAGATTCTCCAGCAGGTCCGTCAATCTGATGGAATCCCTTACGCAGAAGACTTGGCCCGTCGGTATTTGGATAAAGCCCTCCAGGTGTTGGAGGGGTTGCCTGCAGGAGAGACCCGTGAATCTCTGCGGTTGATCGCCGAGTTTGTGGCAGGTCGTTCTTATTAAGTTTGATTTACCTTTCTCTTTTTGTTAAAATTTCGGTGGGTTTTCGGGTCTGTCCGTGTCAATGATCCGTGTCCGCTTTTCTACATAGTGAGATGGAGGCAGGTTAATATGGAACAAACTTTTATCATGGTGAAACCCGACGGGGTTCAACGGGGATTGGTGGGGGAAATCGTTGCCCGCTTTGAAAGGAAAGGATTTCAGATGGTGGGCGGGAAACTGATGACCGTCTCCCGGGAACTGGCCGAGGAGCATTATGCTGAACATAAGGAAAGGCCTTTTTTTGGGGAGTTGGTTGACTTTATCACCTCCGGCCCGGTGTTCGCCATGGTATGGGCTGGTGAGGATGTGATCGCCACTGCCCGTCACATGATGGGAAAAACTAAGCCCTCCGAGGCGGTACCGGGGACGATTCGCGGCGACTTCGGTTTGACCGTGGGCAAAAATATCGTCCATGGTTCCGATTCAGGGGAAAGCGCCCAGCGGGAGATCCAACTCTGGTTTGGGAGCGATGAACTCTCTTCCTATGACAAATCTATCCATCGTTGGATCTACTGATCTGACTTCAGGCCGCCGGCTGTATTTCATCAGCCGGCGGTTTTTGTATTTTGCCATCCAGCAGAGGTTTATTCCGGTGGGTCTTGGATCTGGAATTGGGACATAAGATGAAACCAGTCGAGCATTCACTGCTTCAGATCCATGAAGGTAATGGGGTGAAAATGTGTTTAAGTACAAGCGCCTTCGTGGTCCGCGGAAAAAACGTCACTGGATCCTGCTCGCTGCACTCTTGCTTCTTTTTGGCGTGGTTTATCTGTTGAATCAACAAGCGGAGTCGACGTTGATGAAACTGGCGAAAGCCAGGGTGAAAAATATCTCTCAGGAAGCGGTAACCCATGGGATTGATGAAACACGGAAAGATGTAGGCTCTGATCTGGAAAAACTGATGATGCTCAAAAAGTCGGATGGGGGAGACCTGGAATATGTCGATGTGAGTCCGGAAATCTCGGCAAAGGTTTATGCAATTGCAAGTGAAAAGATTGAGGGCGAGCTAAAAGAATTGGGACGGAAAAATTTTGGGATTCCCTTGGGAGCGATTTTTCAAAGTAGCCTGTTTACTGAGGTGGGGCCCGAAATTCCGTTGAAAATCTGGCCCAAGGGTGCCACGAAAGTTGAATTGGTCCCTAAAATGGAGGCAAAAGGGATTAACACGGTCCAAGTGACGCTCTATTTAAAAGTCGCAAATGAGATGGATATTGTGATTCCGGCGAATCACGATGGGGAGGTCCAGATCGATTACACATACCCCTTTCACTCGATCATCCTTCCTGGAGAGGTTCCCGACAACTATTTTTACTATAACAATGATGGCAAAGGGAAAGGGGTGGAGGGGCCCCTCCCGGTCGTTCCCGTGCCGGGAAAATAGCGCCTATGAATCCTTCGGATTTGCGGAGGGTTGACCATCGGGAGGGGATGCTTCCAAATTACTCAGACAGGTTTGTTTAACAAACCTCATTTCCTCTAATGAGCGATTTGTCCAGATCGCCCTTTTTCCCGATCGGCTCCTGTGTTATCATACTGCTAACTTTACGCAAATGCAGTGAAGCGGCCAAAACAGAAACAGCAACAGCAGGAGAGGACGGGATCGGTATGCGATACTTGACGGCAGGGGAGTCCCATGGTCCCCAACTAACATTGATTATCGAGGGCTTGCCTAGCCAAATGCCCTTTTCCAAAGAGAAGGTGGATCAGCAATTGGTTCGGCGCCAGAAGGGGTATGGTCGGGGCCGGCGGATGCAGATTGAATCGGATGAGACCCAGATTCTCTCCGGAATTCGTTTTGGTAAGACCACCGGTGCTCCGGTGACCCTGGCTATTGAAAATAAGGATTGGAAAAAATGGACGGAGATTATGGGGGTCCATCCGGAGGAAGAGAAAGCGGCCAAACGTCGGGTATCACGCCCTCGCCCAGGACATGCGGATCTGAATGGAGCCATCAAATACAAGCATCGGGACATGCGGGATGTCTTAGAACGTTCCAGCGCCCGCGAGACTGCCGCCCGGGTGGCGGTAGGAGCAGTGGTTCGCCAATTGCTGGAGTACTGCGGAATCCGGCTGGCGGGTCATGTGGTTCGGATCGGTTCGGTGGGAACTCGTCGCCTTGCGGGCTGGACGGCGACGGAGATTGCGGAAAGGTCGGAAGCCTCTCCGGTACGATGTTTAGATCCCGAGGCGGAAAAAGAGATGATCCGCTGTATCGATGAGGCCAAGCAGGAGGGGGACAGCCTAGGCGGTGTCGTCGAAGTGGTGGTGGAGAACGTCCCCGTCGGCCTCGGCAGTCACGTTCACTGGGATCGGAAGCTGGATGCCCGGCTGGTTCAGGCCATCGTCAGCATCAATGCCTTCAAGGGGGCGGAGATTGGAATCGGTTTTGAGGCCGGGAAGCTGAAAGGATCGCAGGTGCATGATGAGATCCTCTGGTCTGAAGAGAAGGGATTTTATCGGGGGAGTAATCGTCTGGGTGGTTTTGAGGGGGGGATGACCAACGGCGAGGCGATCGTGGTCCGTGGGGTGATGAAGCCGATCCCAACGCTGTACAAACCTCTTCGCAGTGTGGATCTGGACAGCAAAGAGCCTTTTGCAGCCAGCATTGAGCGTTCGGATAACTGCGCGGTGCCAGCGGCCAGCGTGGTTGCAGAAAATGTGGTCGCCTGGGAAATTGCGCAGGCTCTGTTGGAGACATTCAGTTCCGACACAGCCGAAGATCTCCTGCGAGAAGTGATGCACCGTCGGGAGGAGGCTCGCAAGTTTTGATAAAAACACTGCAGGTTCAGACCCGGGAAGGAAGCTATCCCATTCATATCGGGGCTGGTTTGCACGGTTGCCTGCCGGATTTATTGCAAGAGATCGGCTGGAACAGGGAGCGCCGGTTGATGTTGGTGACAGATGATCAGGTGGGCCCTCTTTATGGTGAGTACGTCATCCAGGGGTTGAAGGATCATGGCTTTCAGGCGAGCTGTCTCACGGTACCGGCGGGGGAGGGTTCCAAAAAACTGTCCCAGCTGGAAGAGATGGTAGGAGATTGTCTCCAGGCCGGCTTGGATCGTTCCAGTGCCATTCTGGCACTAGGCGGCGGAGTGGTGGGGGATTTGGCGGGTTTTTTGGCCGCTTCCTATATGCGAGGCATCCCCTTCATCCAGTTGCCGACCACCCTTTTGGCCCATGACAGTAGTGTGGGGGGGAAAGTGGGGGTGAACCATCCTCTTGGAAAAAATATGATCGGCGCCTTTCATCAACCCTCGATGGTGGTATTCGATGTGAATACATTGAATACGTTGCCGGAGCGGGAGGTGGCTTCTGGCTACGCTGAAGTGGTGAAACACGCCCTCATCCGGGATGCGGATTTTGTCTGCTGGCTGGAGGAGAGAGTGGACTCCTTGAGACGACTGGAACCGGATTCGGTTTCGGAAGCGATTTGGAGGGGGTGTGCCGTCAAAGGGGAAGTGGTCTCCCAGGATGAGAAGGAAGCCGGATTGCGGGCGATTCTCAATTATGGTCACACCATCGGCCATGCTTTGGAAGCGACAGCAGGATACGGGGTGCTGACGCACGGGGAAGCGGTGGCAATCGGTATGGTGGGTGAAGCCATGTTGGCGGAAGAGCTGGGGCTTTGTCCCCCTGTGTCAGAGCGGACGGCTCGTCTGTTATCCTCTTTTGGCCTTCCTACGCGTCTCACCCTGGAGATCGCAGATGAGGAACTCCTGGAGAGAATGCGCCGGGATAAGAAGGTAAAACAAGGAAGGCTTACCTTTATACTTCCTCGGGAGGTCGGCTGTGTGGATCGGATCGGCGGGGTGGAGGAATCGGTGATCCGACGAGCTCTCGATCGGTTGAGAGGGGGTGGAGAAGGGTGAGCCTGCGTGGAATCCGAGGGGCGACGACGGTTTCCGCCAATGAATCGGAAGCGATTCTGAATGCCACCCGAGAACTGTTGGGTGAGATGACCGAGAAAAACGGAGTCCGCCCGGCGGATATCGCCAGTGTGTTTGCCACGATGAGTCCCGATTTAAATGCCACGTTTCCCGCTCGGGGGATCCGGACGATCCCCGGGTGGAAAGAGGTCCCGTTGATGTGTGCTACTGAGGTGGATGTCCCCGGTGCTTTGCAAAAATGCATCCGTCTGCTGATCCTTGCGAACTCCGATGAGGATGCTTCTGGGATCCAGCACGTCTATCTGCGAGAAGCCCGGCAATTGCGCCCAGATTTGGTGGAATAATAGACGGATTTTTGTGGTTGACATGAATCCTTCTCTTCAGTAAAGTAGGATTAAGCCGAGAGCAGAGATGAGTATTAGAATAGATGAGACGAGATGAGCAGAGGAGAGCTGAGCGGGAGTGTACGGACCCCGACCGGAGCCACTGTGCTTCGGTCTTTTTATTTTCTCCTTTTTCCTCTGGCTCCGATGGGTCTCAATCCCAAGGAGGGAGCCTGATTATGTATACCCCCACACTGGATGAAGTGAGGGCCTATGCCCCTCGTTTTTCCACCATTCCTATTTGTAAAACGGTATTTGCCGATTTGGAGACACCGATCAGCCTGCACCGGCGGTTAGGGGAACGACCCTATTCCTTTTTGTTGGAAAGTGCTGAAAATAAGGGGCGAAGGGGTCGCTATTCATTTATTGGAGCGGATCCTTTGCTGGTGTTTCAAAGCACGGGCCATCAAGTCACGATCACAGAAAAGGGCAGAGAACGAACATTTGCCACCGAGGATCCCTTCCAAGTGGTGAAAGAACTTTTGCAAAAGTACCGTTCTCCACGGTATTTGGGTTATCCGCCTTTTTTGGGTGGGGCGGTAGGGTATGTGGGATATGATGCGGTGGCTCTTCAGGAGCCGACCCTTCTCCGCAAGGAACCTCCTCGCTCCAGGGATCTTCATCTGATGTTTTGTGACCGGTTGATCATTGTGGACCATCTGCGGCAAGAGTGGATCTGGGTGATCCATCTGCACGTGAATCCTGAAATGACGCCGGAGATGCTTGATCGTGCTTATGAGGAAACATTGGCTGAGCTGGATCGATGGATGGAAGAGGTATTATCCAGGGAACCTTCCTTTACACCATTGCCGATTGCGGAAGCCGTGGGAGAGGTGGATTTCGATCGCGATCCCATGATTTCCAATCTAAGCAAAGAAGAGTACTGCGACCGAGTGCTACGGGGCTTGGAAGCGATTCGACAGGGGGATCTTTTTCAAGTGGTTCCCTCCCAGCGGTGGGAGTGGAGGAATCCTCCTCCGGCTCCCGAGGTGTATCGCGTGTTGCGTCTGCTCAATCCCTCCCCGTATATGTATTGTCTCACCCTGGGTGATGAGGCAGTGGTAGGGGCTTCTCCGGAATTATTGGTTCGGGTAAGTGACGGAAAAATTGAGACACGACCCATCGCCGGCACCCGTCCCCGGGGGAGAGATGAGGCAGAGGATGCGGCTCTGGCCGCCGAATTGCTAAAGGATGAGAAAGAACGGGCGGAGCATGACATGCTGGTGGATCTGAGTCGGCAGGATCTGGGGAAAGTCTCGAAATCCGGCTCCGTGCAGGTGACGGAAGCGATGACGGTGGAACGCTACTCCCATGTGATGCATTTGGTCTCTCATGTTACAGGGGAGCTGAGAGAAGGCGTGGACCCTCTGGAAGGATTTCAGGCTTGTTTCCCTGCGGGAACGGTTTCCGGCGCGCCTAAAAACCGGGCGCTGGCAAAGATCGCCGAACTGGAAGAGGAGAGTCGGGGCGTTTATGCTGGAGCGATCGGGTATTTTTCTTTTAATGGCAGTCTGGATAGCTGCATTACCATCCGGACGATCCATTTTCAGAAGGATTCTGCTTTGATTCAGGCGGGCGCCGGAGTGGTTGACGGTTCGGTTCCAGAAAGAGAGTACGAGGAGTCCAGGAACAAAGCCCGAGGACTGATCCGTGCCTTGGCTTTGACGGAAGGATTATTCAAACCCATGGGGAGATGAAAGGAGAGCGGAGCATAGTGGAGCGGAGCTTAGTGAAGCTGATGGCGAAAGAAGATTTGAATCGTTCGGAGTCAGAGACTTTAATGGGGGCGATGATGGATGGGAAATTGCCGCCGGCGCAAGCGGCTGCCGTATTGACGGCTTTGCGGATCAAGGGCGAGACGGTGGAGGAGCTGGTAGGGCTGGCGATTTCCATGCGAGCCCGAGCACATCAACTTTCCATGGTCCCTCCCCAGGCGGTAGATACCTGCGGCACGGGGGGGGACGGGGGCAAAACCTTTAATATTTCCACTGCCGCTGCCATTGTGGCCGCCGCCGCGGGGGTGTCGGTAGCCAAACACGGAAATCGGGCGGTTTCCGGAAAGAGTGGCAGCGCTGACGTTTTGGAAGCTCTCGGCGTGGGGATTCAACTCTCGCCAGCAGAGGCGGAGCAGACATTGGCGGAGACCGGAATCTGTTTTTTGTTTGCCCCCTTGTTTCACAAGGCGCTGAAACAAGTGTCGCCGATTCGGAAGGAACTGGGTTTTCGTACTTGTTTCAACTTGGCTGGACCTCTGGCCAATCCGGCGGGGGTTCGGCGACAACTGGTGGGAGTGTTTGATCCAGGGTTGACGGAAACTTTGGCCCGGGTCCTCTTGTCTTTGGGAACGGAACGGGCCATGGTGGTTGCTGGCCTAGATGGAGTGGATGAGATTACACTGATGGAAGAAACCCAGGTCAGTGAAGTATGCGATGGTCACGTTCGCACCTATCGCGTTTCCCCAGAGGAACTAGGCTTGAAGCGGTGTTCTCCTGGGGCCTTGTCTGGGGGAGATGCCGTTGATAATGCCCGGATCATCCGCGACATTTTCCAGGGAAAGCCGGGCCCCTGCCGAGACGTGGTTCTGGCCAATACCGGGGCAGTACTCACCATTGCAGGTCTGGCAGGAGGGTTGCAAGAAGGCATCCAGCTCGCAAGGAAAACGGTGGACGAGGGACGGGCGTTGGCCAAGTTGGAGGAGATGGTGGTGGGGAGAGGAAAGGAGGTTTCCCATGTTTCTTGAAGAGATCGTAGATGGGAAGAAAAAGGAGATTGAGGAGCTGAAGGAACGTTTGGGGGAGAGGGAAGATCGAGAGGCCCGTCAGTCGCCACCGGTCCGGTCACTGGTGGCCGCTCTGGAGAAGAGGGCTTCCTCTCCGGGATTGATTGCCGAGGTGAAACCCGCTTCCCCTTCCAAAGGGGATATTCGTCCCGATGTGGATCCGGTGATGACAGCTCGAGAATATGAAGCCGGCGGGGCGGCGGCGGTTTCGGTGCTGACGGAAGCGACATATTTCAAAGGGAGTCTAACCTCTCTGACCCAGGTGAAAGAGAGGGTGGGGCTTCCTATTCTGCGCAAAGATTTTATCCTAGATCCTTTGCAATTGGTGGAGAGCCGTTTGGCAGGGTCGGATGCGGTACTGTTGATCGCTGCCCTGTTGTCTGGGGAAAAGATGGGAACCTTGGTCCAGGAGGCCCACGAACTGGGGTTGGAGGTGCTGGCTGAAGTTCACGGGGAAGATGAGCTGGAACGAACCTTGGCGGCGGGTCCCGATGTGCTGGGGATCAATAATCGGAATCTGCACACCTTTGAGACCGATCTGTCAGTGACGGAGAGGTTGCGAAACCGAATTCCCGCTGCGATTCCAGTGATTGGAGAGAGCGGTGTCCATTCACGGAGAGATTTTCAACGCTTGGCCCGGGCAGGAGTAGATGGGATTTTGGTAGGAGAATATCTGATGCGTCACGCTTCGCCCCGGGAAGCGGCAGAAAGTTTAACGACAGGGGTGCGAGCATGAGTCCCACTTTTGTCAAAGTGTGTGGGCTGCGCTCGCCAGAGGATGCCGAGAAGCTGGAGGGTCTCGATGTTACCGCCGCCGGGTTGATTTTCGTCCCAGGCCGCCATCGTCAGGTGACCCCTGAAGAGGGGGCGGCGATTGCGGCTCATCTTCCCCGGGGGGTGCTGAAGGCAGGGGTGTTTATCAATCCGACCCAGAAGGAGTTGTTGTCTGTACTGGATCAGGTTCCTCTGGATCTGATTCAGCTCCACGGGGAGGAGTCTCCGCAGTTTTGCGAGTGGCTGAAGGAGCAAGGGCAGGTCCACGTGGTGAAGGTGTTCCACATGGGGGAAAGCTTGCCTGTTTCTTGGGAGGAGTATGCTCCTTATATCGATGCGGTTCTATTGGATTCTTCCACAGGCCAAAAGCGGGGGGGAACGGGGAAGAGCTTCCCCTGGCAATGGATTCCGAATGAAAAAAAGCGTTGGCGGCGCTGGGAGCTTCCGGTTTGGGTGGCAGGCGGGCTCTCTCCTGACAATGTGGAGAGGCTGTTGCAGGAGTATGCTCCCGACGGCGTGGATGTTTCCGGTGGGGTGGAGATGAAGGGTGGGAAAGATCGGAATAAAATCAGTCAGTTCGTGGAGAGGGTGAGGCAGTATGACCGTCAAAACCATTAAATCTCGATCGGCGGATTCTTTGGGCCGGTTTGGCAAGTTCGGGGGGCGCTTTGTCCCTGAGACGCTGATGACGGCACTGACCGAATTGGAGGCCGGATTCCGGTCTGCTCAGGCGGATGCCGAGTTCCAAGAGGAGTTGAAAAGGCTCCTGCAGGAGTACTCCGGACGGCCAACCCCGCTGACTTTGGCACAGGGACTAACAGAGTGGGCGGGTGGGGCCCGCATCTACCTGAAGCGGGAAGATCTGAACCACACCGGGGCCCATAAGATCAACAACACCTTGGGACAAGGGTTGCTAGCCAGGCGGATGGGGAAGCGAAGGCTGATTGCAGAGACTGGTGCCGGTCAGCATGGTGTAGCTTCAGCTACGGTAGCGGCTCTCCTGGGGATGGAGTGTAAAGTGTTCATGGGAGAGGAGGATGTTCGCCGGCAGCAACTGAATGTGTTTCGGATGGAGCTGTTGGGGGCGGAGGTGATCCCGGTGACCTCAGGTACCCGCACCCTGAAAGATGCGACCAATGAAGCGATCCGCCATTGGGTCTCCCACGTAGAGGATACCTTCTACTTGATCGGATCGGTGGTAGGTCCCCACCCCTATCCGGAGATGGTGCGTCATTTTCAACGGGTGATCGGGGATGAAACCCGAAGTCAGGTGCTGGAAAAGGAAGGGCGTCTTCCTGATGAGGTGGTGGCCTGCGTCGGAGGGGGTTCCAATGCGATCGGGATGTTTACCGCCTTTCTGGAAGATCCTTCAGTTCATCTACACGGTGTGGAGGCAGCAGGGGAGGGGATTTCCAGCCATCGTCATGCAGCCTCGCTGACGATGGGGTCGCCGGGGGTGATTCACGGTGCCCTCACCTACCTGCTACAGGATGAACATGGCCAGATCCTGCCCGCCCATTCAATCTCCGCGGGGCTGGATTATCCGGGAGTGGGGCCGGAACATGCTGATTTGAAGGAAAAGGGGCGTGTTCGTTACACGACGGCGGAGGATGGAGAAGCCTTGGAAGCGGTCCGCCTGCTCTCCCGGAAGGAAGGAATTTTACCGGCCCTGGAATCGGCTCATGCGGTAGCCGAAGCGATCAAGCTGGCACAGCAGGGGGATCCCGATTCCTTAGTGGTGATCTGCTTGTCGGGACGGGGCGACAAGGATGTGGATTCAATTCGGCAAGGTCTGGAGGGATTGTGATGAGAATTGAAGCAGCTTTTAAAAGCGAGGAACGGCTTCCGCTGATCCCCTTTATTACGGCGGGGGATCCCTCCTTGGAGGTGACGCTGGATGTGATCCGATTGTTGGATAAAGAAAAGGTGACCGCTATCGAGTTGGGAGTGCCTTATTCCGATCCACTGGCCGACGGCCCGGTGATCCAGTCCGCTTCAGAACGTGCCTTGTCACAAGGGGTGACACTGACCCGGGTGCTGGAATTAGCCCGCACAGCCCGGGAAATGGGGGTGACAACGCCTCTGGTTCTTTTTTCTTATTACAATCCCATCTTCCGCTTCGGTGAGGAGGCATTGGTGGATAGGGCCTACTTTTCGGGTCTGAACGGCATGATCATCCCGGATCTCCCTTGGGAGGAAGGGCGCAGGTTTTCCCAACTGGCCGGCGAGAGGGGGATGGATCTGATTCCGCTGGTGGCCCCGACTTCTCAGGAGCGAATCCGCCGCATTGTCTCTGATGCCCGAGGGTTTGTCTACTGTGTCTCCTCCATGGGAACCACGGGGATGCGGCAACACTTTTCTGCGGGGGTGGAGTCGTTCCTGGATGCGGTACGGGAATACAGTCCCGTGCCGACCGCAGTGGGATTTGGGATCTCCCGTTCCGAGCAGGTCCGACATTTCCTCCATCATGCGGATGCAGCTGTGGTGGGAAGTGCTTTGGTCCGGCTCATCGCAGCTAAAGGGGATCGATTGCAGGATTGCAATCGCAAGGCGCAGGCTGTGGCTGAGATCCGAGAGTCGATCCGGGATTTGGCCGCATTTCCACTTCCATCCCCTAAAGGTTAAATCATTTCCATCCCGTGCACATCGGGCACGGGATTTTTCTTTGTCTCGCAGTATTGTAAGATAGAAAGAAAAAGAATGGAGAGAGGAATCTAGATGGAAGGAAAAGATGCCCTGCGGGGCCTGCCGGTGTACCAACCGGGAAAGTCACTGGAAGAAGTGAAACGGGAATTGGGGCTGTCTGAGGTGGTGAAGTTGGCCTCTAATGAAAACCCCTTTGGATGCTCACCCCAGGTGTGGGAAGCGTTGCAAGAGGAGAAGTTCCATACTCCCTTGTATCCGGAAGCAGAGGCGCCGCAATTGCGGGCGGAGTTGGCTCAATCTCTTGGAGTGGCTCCACAGCGGCTGGTTTTTGGGAACGGCTCTGATGAGATTGTGCAGATGATCGCTAGGGCTTATCTGGATCAAGGGGATGAAGCAATCATGGCTGATGTCACCTTCCCCAGATATAAAACCCAGACGGTCATCGAAGGGGGAGTTCCAGTGGAGGTCCCCTTGAAAGAAGGGAGGCACAATCTGGATAGGATGGCCGCTGCGGTGACGGAAAGGACCCGACTGATTTGGATCTGCAATCCGAATAATCCAACGGGAACGATGGTTTCCGGAGCGGAATTGGAGGCATTTCTGGAGCGGTTGCCGGAACATGTGCTGGTGGTCGTGGATGAGGCCTATTTTGAGTATGTGGAGGATCCTTCTTATCCAGATTCCTTATCATTGTTGACACGAGATCCCCGATTGTTGGTGTTGCGTACTTTTTCCAAAATCTATGGTCTGGCTGCCTTTCGAATCGGCTATGGTGTCACTTCGGAGGGGATCGTAGGCGAGCTGAACAAAGTGAGGGAACCCTTTAACACCAACCGGATCGCCCAGCGGGCCGCTAGGGCAGCACTCGCTGATCAGGAGTTTATCCAACGCTGTCAAAAGGCCAACCGGGAGGGAATCGAGCAAATACAAGCTCAGCTGGTGGAGTGGGGTCTGTCCGCTTTTCCCACCCAGGGGAATTTTCTGTTGATCGACACGGGGCGGTCTGGCGACGAGGTGTATCAGTCTCTCCTCAAGCAAGGGATTATCGTTCGAGCGGGGGTAGCTCCGGGCTATCCGACGTACATTCGGGTGACGATTGGAAATGAAGAGCAGAACCGGCTGTTTTTGAAGGGATTGGCTGCCTGTCTGGAAAAACCCTTCGATGAACGGGGATGACAAGATGAAAAAAGCGGCGGTGTTGGGAATCGGCTTGATCGGGGGCTCCTTGGCTCTCTGTTTGAAGGAACGGACCCCGCTGGCAGTCCACGGATTTGACGCATCAGAAGAATCCGTCGCGCTGGCGAAAGCAGCGGGGGTGATTGATGAAGGGCACAGGCATCTGGAATCGGCAGTGGCGGATGCGGATGTGATCTTTCTCGCCGTTCCGGTGGGGTTTACCCCCCGCCTATTGAAACAGTTGGTGGATCTGCCGCTCAAGCGGGGTTGCATTATCACCGATGTGGGCAGTACCAAGGGAGAGATCGTTCGCTATGCTGTTGGATTGAACCACCTTGGGGGCATTTTCATCGGAGGTCACCCAATGGCCGGGTCTCACCGTTCCGGAGTGCAGGCGGCACAGTCGCTCTTATTTGAAAACGCCTATTATGTGTTGACTCCGTTACCGGAGACTCCCTTGCCGGAAGTGCAACGCCTCAGCCGGCTGTTGGAGCAGGCCACCCGGGCCCGGCTGGTGATTATGAACCCGGAACATCATGATCGGGTGGTGGGGGCGATCAGCCACCTTCCCCATATCGTGGCGGCTTCTCTGGTAAATCAGGTAGCAGACTATAATGCCTCCAACGAATGGTTTCATCGTCTGGCTGCCGGTGGTTTTCGGGATTTAACCCGTGTAGCCGCCAGCCATCCCGTGATGTGGCGGGACATTCTGCTGAGTAACCGGGAGAGTGTGCTGGCACTGTTGGAGGACTGGACTCGGGAGATGGAAGGAATCCGAAGAGCTGTCCAGGATCAAGATGCCCAGGCGATCGAAGCTTTTTTCCGCAAGGCGAAGGAGTCCCGGGAAGGGCTTCCTGAAGGACGCAGAGGGGCGCTCCCACCCCATTACGAATGTACTGTGGATGTGCCGGACACTCCCGGCGAAATCGCCCAGGTGGCTTATCTGTTGGCGGAGAAGGGAATCAATCTCCGGAATATCGGAGTGATCGAAAATCGTGAAGATCGAGCAGGAGTGCTTCGTCTGGTCTTTGACAACGAAGAGGAACTGACAAAGGCGGTGGTATGTCTGAAGGAGACTAGTTACCAGGTGTTTGATCCGAATGTGGATTAGAGGGAGGCGTGGCTATGGAAGTGTTACAGATTGAAGAACGAAGGGATCTCCGGGGGGAAGTCCGGGTTCCGGGGGATAAATCAATTTCCCACCGGGCGGTGATGTTTGGGGCTATCGCGGAAGGGAGAAGCCGGGTGGAGGGTTTTCTCCCTGGGAAGGACTGTCTCAGTACTATCGAATGTTTTCGCCGAATGGGGGTGAACATCCATCGCAAAGGTCCCACGTCGCTCATCGTGGAGGGACGGGGCTGGGAAGGACTACAGGAGCCGAAGACGGTATTGGACGTAGGGAATTCGGGAACGACGATCCGTCTGATGCTGGGAGTGTTGGCAGGGCGTCCTTTCCATGCTACGGTGTTGGGAGATGAATCGATCGGACGCCGCCCGATGAATCGGGTGGTGGAGCCCCTTCGGCTGATGGGGGCCCAGGTGGACGGTCGTTCCCAAGGTTCATTTACTCCGCTGTCTGTACGGGGAGGAAATCTCACGGGGATGATTCACCGCAGTCGGGTGGCCAGCGCCCAGGTCAAGTCTTCGCTTCTGTTAGCGGGGCTGCAGGGGAAAGGGGTGACCCGGGTGGAGGAGCCAGCCTTGTCCCGAGATCACACAGAACGGATGCTGGGGGCTTTTGGAGTCAAAGTGGATCGAGATTCCCCTCGTAGCGTATCTGTTGCGGGGGGACAAGTCTTGCAGGCTCGGGATGTCCGGGTTCCAGGAGATATTTCGTCAGCGGCATTTCTGCTGGTGGCGGCCCTACTCGTTCCAGGAAGTCGGCTGACGATCCGGGGCGTGGGTCTTAATCCCACCCGGACGGGTATTTTAGATGTACTCCGACGGATGGGTGGTGAGCTGGAGATCCACCCAACTGGGGAATGGAATGGAGAGCCTGTGGGAGATATCACAGTTTCCCACAGTTCCTTGACGGCAGTAGAGATCGGAGGAGAGTTGATTCCCCGTCTGATCGATGAGATCCCGGTATTGGCAGTGGCTGCCACCCAGGCAGCCGGTCATACCGTTATCCGGGATGCGGCGGAGCTGAAGGTGAAGGAGACGAATCGAATCGCTGCCACAGCTCAGGAACTGCGAAAGTTGGGGGCACGGGTGGAGGAGACAGAGGACGGTCTAGTGATCGAAGGGAAAACTCCGTTGACCGGAGGCCCTTGTGACAGTCACGGGGATCATCGGATCGGGATGGCCATGGCGGTGGCGGGATTGCTAGCCACAGGGAGGACCACGGTGACCCAGGCTGAGGCCATCGGCATCTCTTTTCCAGGATTTTCAACTCTGCTGGAGGAACTATAAAGAGACACCCCAATCTGAAAATTTGCAATTACCTGTTGACGGCCCCGCTTCGCTTATTTATACTATACATATAGTATGGTTTCTCTCCACTCCTATCCATATGAATCGTCCGCAACTTGGGCGGTTCTTTTTTTGTCCAACCTGTCATAAGCGTAGAAACAGGAGGGGAGAGCGATGAAAGGAAGAGCGGGTGCACTGGCGGTGGAAATGATTTTTGTGCTCGTCTCGGTGATCCTATTGAAAGAGTGGGTGTTCCCTTTTTTCATCAGTCAGTGGTTCCCCCAGGCGGACATCGCATCACAGATGTTGGAGTGGATTCTGCTCGTGATCGGGGTGATCACCTGTTTTATATATGTGGGTTTGGGATCTTCCGCCTGGAATCACCATGGTCTGAAAGCAGGATCTTCCCTGGGGGTTTTCCTGATGATTCATCTTCCTTTGTTAGTTCCCATCGTTGGGTCGGAAGTTCCCGGGATGGCGTTTACCGATGCCTGGAGTGGGTTGATCGGGGATGGTCTCCGTCTGTTCCATCCTGCCCGCTGGACTTTTCACCCTGTAACCCTGGGGGGAATCGCCTGTCTGTTGTTTCTCTTGGGAAGGAAGATCCGGGTGACGGAGAGGAAGCCTGGGAGATCTCAACAGATGAATTCTGGCAGAAAGGTGTGGGAGAAGCCGTGACTCTCATTTAAATATAAAATGGAGGGTGTCGATTTGTCCTATTTGGGTTTCTCACCCATTGGTACCAATTTCGCTAGGGTCACTTCCGCTATGGGGCTATGTTTGCCTCATCCCCTGCTGGTGGGTTGGACTCGCATGAAAAATACGTATTCGCCGGTCCCCCTCTCCCTCCCTTCACATCGTCACTGAATGACCGGACTCTCTCTCAAATCAGGAGCCGAGTCCGGAGGGGAACAATTGCAACCCAAGGATCTTTCCTGTAAAGCCTTTTTCACAACGTTTCTAGGAAGCATTGTGAAAAAGGCTTTATGTTCACAGGGAGTTGCGCCTAGGGTTGTTTCGCTCCTCCAAGTGATGCAGGTAGGGCGGGGTTTCACATGGAGTAACTTGGGTAAAACCCCATTTCAAGATCGATCTAGATCGCCACCTATCTAGACGACTTCTCCTATGACTTCCTGCGCCAAAGCAGTTGCTTTCATCTGCCCTCTTGTGATGAAGATATGGGGCCGAGGTTGAGGCTTTTTTTTATGGAGACTTTTGAAAATTGTAAACAAGTTTGTATAACAAACCTCAGTCTAAAGACATGACAGATTCCCCAGGAACCTGTGCTCTACTGAGAAAGGGGATCCCTTGGAAATGTATGATCAGGGCGCCAAACAGGTAATCTAAGCATAGGAAAAAGTTACAATACCAAAGGAGTTCTCCAGATGAATTTTGCGGATTTGCTCACCTATGCGGATATCGATCATCTGAAACGGATGGCTTCCCACTATGGATGTGAGCAGGAGAATCATTCGAAAAACGGTTTGATCACGTCTCTTTTATACCACCTTGGAGGCTCTTCCCGCTTACGGGGAGAGTTGGATTCACTGACTCCTGCCCAGTTCCGCTTTTTGCAGCTGCTCTGTTTTGATAGCCGCAAGCTGTTCAGCAGGGAGGATCTCTTGGGAAAGGGGCGGGCTGCAGTCGATGAGGGGGAGGAGTCACCTCGGGATCTGTGGATTCTCGGTTTGCGCAAAGGGTGGATTTTTCCCGGTGTTACCGGGCGCAATCGCATGTTGTTCGAAGTTCCAGAAGATCTGCGCCAACGGTATCTCCGCCTTTTTGCAGAAATGTATCGGGGACAGGAAGAGACATGTGAACCGGCGGTATATCGGGATGAAGAAGGGCTGTTGGTAGAGGATCTTCACAGTTTTCTTTGGTTTTTGGCGCGACAGGAGGTCCGACTGACCCAGGATGGGGCGATTTATCGACAACAACAGCGACAAATCCTGAAAACCTTCCATGTGGAGGAAGAGCTGGTGGAAGGAAGGGGGTGGAGGTTTGGATTTGGTCGTCGGTATCACCAATATCCCGACCGATTCTCCCTTTTGTATGACTACGCCTATTACAAGGGATATATCTTGGAGGATGAGACGATGGGTGTGCTCCGTTTAAGTGAATTGGGAATGGGGAAGATCCATAATCACCCCCTAGCGGGGGAGGAAGGGAGGGAAATGTATCGCTTCTGGCTTCGCCTGTACCGGAAACCGATCCCGCGAATTGCCGTCATTGTCAAGTGGATCGACCTATTGGCTCAGGGAGGTTGGTATCGATCCCAAGAGGTGAAAAAAGTGGTGGGGGATTGGTTGAACACTTATTATTATGAGACAGGAGAGAGCTTATTTAAACGAATCTTGCAACTGATGTTGCATCTGGGATTGGTCCGAATCGGGGAGATGTCTTCCGGAGAGCAGGTGTTGCAGATGAATGTTACCGGACACCGATGGGTTTCGGGAGTCTCCGGATTTGTCGATCAGGAGCTGGAGGCAAAGTTTTTAGAAGTTCAAACCTAGGGGCAAAATAGTCCATGTAGGAGGAAATGTCGATCAGTTTGTGGAATAAAGACAAAAGCCACTCACATAGTATTCAGATACCACAACTATCATCTTCGTATTTAATCCTATCCTGAATGGGGGGATGGAGATGGGCGAATGTGTAACGGTCTCGGAAAAGAAAGAGTTTATCCAGTGGTTTTTGAGCTGTTATGAATTGCAAAAACGGGAAGCGGCCTGGTTATTGAATTATCTTTGCTCCGAAGATCAGCTTCTCAAACGAACCCATTTTGTGGATAGTCTGTGCCATTTGCCGAAGACACTCCTGATTTCCACTCGTTGCATACGAATGACCCCCTTTAAGTTCATGAAAAATCAACGGGTGAGTGCAGATGTGGAGTCGGCGTTTTACGATCTCCGTACAAACAAAACTGAGGATCTCTATGTTAGTCTTTGTTTCAAAGATCAAGCTACCTGTCCGGAATATGCCGCCGTATTGGAGGGTAATCCGATGGAGAGACAAGACCTTGTACAGGATATCCTATTCGGTCTGATGGCGGAGATGATCCTCGATGAATCGGTCAGGGAGTTTAGAAAAAAGGATCTGTACCAGCGGATCGATGAAGCGTTGGAGGCAGGGGACGAAGAGCAATTCTTACAATTAACCGAACAATGGTTAAAAATCGTGGAAAAGGAAAGATAACTCCTATATAATGTCCGGCAGATGCCGGGCTTTTCATTGTTTAAATTTAATCAGGGAGGGGTGGCGATGCGGCTATCCAGCCTGGATCATGAAGATTGGATCCGGTGGGCCCCTTATGTAGACACACTCCTTCTACCGCTTTACCGGGTCCGGTTCACAGGAAAAGAACCCGATTTACTAGAAGAAGCGGGACGGGTTCGGAAGGTGGCCGCCCAGGTGGAAAGGGAATTGACCGGACGATTGCTGTTGTTGCCGGCAATTCCATATACCACGGCGGATCCTGGTTTATTGCTTCGGTACGTGGAGCGTGTGACGGAGGAAGTGAAAGGGGATTTCCGTCATTTCTTTTTGCTCGCTCCGGAAGCCTACCGCACTTGGCTCGATTCTGAAACCGAAGGGGAGTGGGAAGGGTTGTTCCTCTCTGGGGAAACGGAGTTGGAGCCGGAGGAACTGGCTATGAAAATGAGCGATGAGATTGTGACACGTTGGAATGAAAACTCACAGGAATGATCTGAAGGATTTCAGGAAAAAGTAGTATCGATCCCTTGATTCCGGCCTGTCCTTGACATTGCTCAAACGGGTTGGCTATCATGGTTATGTCCTAGTAATCCATAGGTTCCGGTCCGGTTGGACGTTATGCCGTATAGAGGGAGGTCGGAAGAGTCGTGAGCGAAAAGAAGAGCAAGCAACAAAAGCCGGACGAGCAAAAGCCGGGGATGTCACGCCGACGGTTTTTGACTTACACGATTGCGAGTACCGGCGGTTTTCTCGCTTCCGGTGTACTGTTCCCGATGATTCGCTTTGCTGTGGATCCGCTTCTGCAAAAAGGGACGGATACGAAGTATGTGGATGTTGGGCCGGTGGATGAGTTTAGCAACAGACCGAAATCAGTGGAATTTCGCATCAAGCAGAAAGATGGCTGGTACATGAAAGAGGGCGGGGAAAAAGCGACGGCCTGGGTGGCAAAACACGGTGCAGAGATCTTAGCCCTCTCTCCGGTCTGCAAGCATTTGGGGTGCACGGTGAAGTGGGAAGGCGGAGGACATATGAACCAATTTTATTGCCCTTGCCACGGTGGTCTTTACACCAAAGACGGGGTGAATGTTCCCGGAACACCTCCCAATGAACCCCTGGATACTTACGCCTACAAAGTGGAAAACGGAAGGCTTCTTCTGGGGCCCATTACTAAGCGGGGAGGTGCCTGATTATGCTGAAAGCAGCATATGAGTGGTTAGACAAACGACTGGACATCACCCCGATGTGGCGAGATATTGCAGATCATGAGGTTCCGGAACATGTGAACCCGGCTCATCACTTCTCGGCATTTATCTACTGCTTTGGCGGGTTGACCTTTTTTATTGTGGTGATTCAAATTTTGTCTGGAATGTTCCTGACGATGTACTATGTTCCGGACATTGAGAACGCCTGGAAAAGTGTCGATTATCTCCAAAACGAGATTGCATTTGGCCAGATTGTTCGCGGAATGCACCACTGGGGTGCCAGTGTTTCCATCGTGATGTTGTTCCTGCATACCTTGCGGGTGTTCTTTACGGGTGCCTACAAACATCCCCGTGAATTCAACTGGCTGATCGGCCTCGGTTTGTTCGGGGTGGTAGTAGGTCTCGGATTTACGGGCTATCTTCTGCCTTGGGATAACAAAGCTTACTTCGCCACCAAGGTAGGGATTGAAATCGCAGCCAGCGTTCCTTTTATCGGGGACGCCATCGCCACATTCCTGCAGGGGGGAGAGATCGTCGGAGCTCAGACTCTGGCCCGCTTTTTTGCCTTACACGTCTTCTTCCTCCCCGCCGCTCTGTTGGGCCTGATGGCTGCCCACTTCATCCTGATTCGGAGACAAGGGATTTCGGGGCCGCTATAAGCCGAAGGTAAGGGGGGATAACATATGGCACAAAAGGACGATAACGGTAAAGTACATTACGTCGGTGATTCACGGGTCCGAGTCCGGGAGGAGAAACTGCTTCCCAAAGACTACTCCGAGTTTCCCGGCAAAACAGAGGCTTTCTTTCCGAACTTCCTCTTGAAGGAATGGATGGTGGGAGTCGTCGTCTTGATTGGATTCTTGGCCCTGGTTATGGCGGAAGAACCGCCGTTGGGCGATCAGGCCGATCCAACCAACACCGGCTTCCTCCCGATACCCGATTGGTACTTTCTATTCCTGTATGAATTGTTGAAATTTAAGTGGGCATCCGGTCCCTTTGTCGTCCTGGGAACAGTGGTGATCCCGGGCTTGATGGTTGGAGGATTGGTTCTTGCCCCTTGGTTGGACCGTGGAAAGGATCGTCGCCCTATGAAACGGCCTGCCACGACAGGGATCGCTATCTTGGCACTGGTTGCGATTGTGGTCTTGACTTGGGTAGCCTGGGATGAACACGAAAAGCAATTGGCAGCTCAGCCGAAAGGTTCCAGTGAGAATGCTAAAATCGTGGATCCACAGGATCCTGCCTATGAAATTTACAAGAACAATGCTTGTGTCAACTGTCACGGACAGAAGCTGGAGGGTCTGCAAGGTCCTGCTCTGACAGGAATCGGAGGAGCTTATACTCCGGAGCAGATCATGGATATCATGGATGAGGGGAAAGGCCAGATGCCGGCTGGGATGTTCCAAGGAAATGAACAGGAAAAACGACAACTGGCTGAATGGCTGGCTGACCAGTACCCACCCAAAGAGAAAGACGAACAATAAGGGGAATCTCCCCCATGAAGACCTGACCCCGGCGTGGGTCAGGTCTTTTTATCCACCTGGATTGGAGGGAATTATTTGCGTAATCGATGGTGGTGGGAATGGTTTATCCATCAACTGGATCGGCGTTGGTTTCTGGGCACCCTCTTGGCAGTCAATTTTCTCGGCTCGATTTACGGGTACTATTGGTACAAAAATCAATTGGCAGCCACGCCTGTTTACTGGCTCCCCTTTGTGCCTGACAGTCCCACGGCGAGTGCAGCTTTCACTTTGGTTCTGCTCTTCTATCTTTTCAACAGGCGGAGCCCCTTCTGGGAAGCTTTTGCCGGTGTCACCCTGTTTAAGTATGGGATCTGGGCAGTGGCCATGATCTGGGCTGGGGCGGCTTTGTCGGATCAACCCTTTTTTGAATCCTTGGTGTGGACGGACTGGATGTTGATGGCTTCCCATTTGGGAATGGCCTTGGAAGGTGTACTCTACAGCCGCTTTTTTACTTTCCGCCGGAGGGAGATTCTCTGGGTTGGAGCATGGATCTTATTGAATGATATCTTGGATTACAGTGTAGGCATCCATCCCTGGCTCCCCTTGTCCATGGCGGGAACCGAGTCTGTCGTGGCAGGATTCACCCTCAGCCTGAGTCTGATCAGTCTGCTGCTATTCATCTGGCTGGTTTTCCCGCCCAGACCGGAACGTAAAGCAGAGCTTCCGCTCTGGTTCAAGAGAAAATAAGAGGGTTTTGGCCGGCAACCGGGGAGGTGTTGGCCTGATTTCAAGGGTTGCAGGAGTCGATGGATTCTTCCGATTAGCTTGGCCTGCTGCTCGGGATAAAGGTTTAGATATCACGGTTAACGACGGCTGAAGAAACAGTCGTCTTTTTTGGACAAGGGAAAAAGTGTCCGATGGGTAGAGACAATAGAAAATTGAATAATATTTTTCAATTGGATGGAAAAATTCTCGATTTCGTCTAAATAATCAGGCAGAGGAAACTGTCCGTAACAATAGCTGGGGCTGTGGTTACGGTGATGAACGGAACGGAATCGGATTTTTTGTGACCTGGTATTATCCCCTTGAGGTAGACAGTGAAAAAAGTCCATCTGGTAAGATGGACAAAAGCACTGAACTGCCGGAGGGGATTTTCTTATGGCGAAAAAAGGGCAAACATTCAA
>NZ_JBNPXF010000025.1:0-53650 GCF_050433445.1 Kroppenstedtia sanguinis
GTACTTCCTTAATTTAGGGCTTCAGCCCTTTTGGATTGTAGTGCCTATGGTACTTCCTTAATTTAGGGCTTCAGCCCTTTTGGATTGTAGTGCCTATGGTACTTCCTTAATTTAGGGCTTCAGCCCTTTTGGATTGTAGTGCCTGTGGTACAAAGTCACTTTGATAGAAACACGCCTCCCTTCCACCGCTCATTTTCTGGTTCATCAACAGCCCTGGTTGCCAGCAACAAAAAAAGTCTCACCCATCCGATGATAGGTGAGACCCTGAGGTTATTGTAGCAGCTCCCGATAAGGAGTCAGATCGACCTCTTTTTTGTTCAAGGTTTCAATCAACCACTTGTGATCCCGTTTAGGTGTGGCCAGGATATAGCCGCGAATGATCAGACCCTCACTCATCCGATCCGCCTTTTCCTGAAGGGCCAGTTGCCCGATTTTCCCAGCGATGGTGCGTTGGGCAGTGTCACGAAAAGGACTGGGAACCGGTTGGGTCAACTCTTCCAAAAGAGCTAATTGTTCCTCGGTCCACAGATGACGGGTTTTTTCTATATAATAATCCTGCCAGTCCAAATCCGACTTGCCATCTTCTTTAGGCATGCCCTTCAAAAACTTGCGGAACATGAAATAACCGCCGGTCGCAAAAAACCAGACCATGAACAAAAACCAGGGGATCATCACCCATAGGATCCAATCCGGCATGGTGAACCACCTCAGCAGGGGCACAAAAGCACCCGGACAGTATCTGTTATTTTGACATACACCATTCCCCTTCAGAGGGGGCCAAAAAACACTTCACTGACTATTATAGGATGGAATCCAGACTCCCTGCAAGCTGAGATCTGGCACCCGAGCAACCGGGGAAGACCTGTGGGAAGAAAGGAAACGCACGACCCAGAAATATAAAATATAACCAATCTAAACATCTCTCAGGAAAAAGGTTCTGTTTCTTAATGACTTCCAGTATGATATATATTGTATCTTGGGAGGAGAGAAAAGGGATGAACGCTCGAAAATTAAAATCCATGGGTCGGTTATTTTGGAAGGCGATGATGACCAAAAAATGGTGGATGCTGGTTCTCTCCACCACGCTGCTCATCATCATGGGGGGATGCACCGCTGTGATGATGACCACCAACCTTTACGACCTGGAAAGCTTAAAAAACATGCAATTCGTCACCACAATCTATGACCATCAAGAAAAAAAAGCAACCACCCTGGGAGATGAGCAAAGAGAGTATGTGGAACTAGACAAGGTAAAAACCCCGGATTTGGCAAAAACCTTTGTCTATGTGGAAGATGAACGCTTCTACAAACATAACGGGGCAGATCTGAAGGGTCTCGGCCGTGCCCTTGCAGTGGACTTGCTCACCATGAGTCCCGCTGAGGGCGGGAGCACGATCACGATGCAGGTAGCCCGCAATCTGATTCTCAACGACAAAGACAAAACCTTCATGCGTAAGGTAAGCGAAATCACTCTTGCCTACAACCTGGAGCGCAAATACACGAAGAAGGAAATTTTGGAAGGTTATCTGAACTATATTTATCTGGGAAACAGCGTATCCGGAATTCAAATGGCATCCAAAATCTATTTTGGCAAGGATTTGACCAAAGAAAAGCTAGAGCCCCACGAGGTCGCTCTCTTAGCGGGATTGCCCAAGGCTCCCGAGGGATACAACCCCTATCAAAACCCCAAGGCTGCCAAGCAGCGACGCAATGTGGTGCTGAAAAAGATGGCTGAATTTGAATTGATCACCGAAGAAGAGAAAGAGAAGTATCAGAAAAAAGACCTGGGAATCGACCAGAAACACCTCAATAAATACAAGAAGCCGGAAAATTTCCAGGCCTACAGGGAACATTTGTTGAAAGAGGCGGAAGAGCGTTACGGCCTCAACTCACAAGAACTGGTGAACGGGCGGTATAAAATATACACCGGCTTAAACAAAAAGGCGCAACTCTCTTTGGAGCGAGCTCTCAAGGATGACTCCTTCTACAAGGGAAGCGACAAGTTGGATGCCGGAGCCACCTTGATCGACCCTAAAACCGGGGCGATTGCTGCTATCGGAGGCGGCCGCCATTACCTTCCCGGTTTTCCCAACCGGGCTTTGGCCCCGATTCAACCCGGTTCATCGATCAAGCCTTTGACGGTGTACGCACCTGCTATCCAAGATAAAGGGTACAATGAAAACAGCATGGTATCCGATGATCCCTTTACCTATAAAGGGTGGTCACCACGAAACATGGACCGGACCTTTCATGGCACAGTTCCCTTAAAAGTCGTTGTTGCAAAATCCCTCAATGCGTCGACGGCACGCCTGCTCACTGAAGTGGTGGGTATAGACAAAGGCTACAAATACGGGCAAAAGCTAGGCCTGAATCTGGAATCGGCGGACAAATCGCCAGCGCCCTTGGCACTGGGGGGTCTGACTAAAGGGGTCAATACCGTACAGATGGCCCAAGCCTACTCCACTTTTGCTCATAATGGCAAGTATAATGAAGCCCATACGATTACCAAAATCCTGGATGTAGACGGCAATCTGGTGCAACCCAAGAAGAAAGTGAAAAAAGATGTGAAGGTCTTCTCCAAAGACACGTCTCAAACTATGACTCGGATTCTGAAGTATGCCGTGGACTACGGTTCCGGACAGAATGCTCAACTCCCCGATGGCCGGGATGTAGCGGGCAAGACAGGGACCACCCAAGGTAGCAAAATTGCGTGGTTTGTGGGGTATACTCCGGAATATTTGATGGCTACCACCGTCTTCAATGACAATGGCGGCCAAGTGGATCTGACCGGTGGTGAATACCCGGCGAGGATCTTTCACCAAGTGATGAGCGATGCTGTGAAAGGAACCAAGGTCAGTCGGTTCAAAACATCCTCTGGAGGCGGCACCTCCAAAGGAAACAGCAACAACTCTGGCGATGGCGGGTGGAAAACCTTCCACGGTGATGACAATCAAGGCCAACAGGAACAAAAACGCGATGGAAATAACTCCAACACGAATCCCGATCCGAACCCTAACGGAGATAACCAGGGACAACCTGGGGATCCGAATGGAACCCCTCCTCCCAGTCAACCACCTGGGCGTCCTGGGAATAACCAAGGGGGAGACGACACACCCGGCGGCGACGACGGACCGCCAGATGATGGCAACAACGGGAACCCCGGCGGTGACAATGGCGGCGGTAACCCACCCCCTAGCAATGACCAGGGAGGAAACCCCGGTGGAAATGAAAACGGCGGATAAAACCAAGGCCCTCCAAACAACCCCACTGCCGACTGGCAGTGGGGTTGTCTTATACAGAAACAGGCCACATTATTTTTTCGACTAATAGACAGGATAAAGTCTGCCGTAGCAGTGGAATTACTTGAACTTGCTCAGATCTGGATAACCACTAACAGCCCAGGCACCATCCACCAGCAGGCTTGCGCCATTCACATAAGAGGCGTCATCACTGACCAAAAACATCGCAGGTCCTGCGATTTCATCGGGATCAGCAGCTCGTCTCATGGGTATACGTTCCATATATGCTTCATTAATCGCTTCCACACCGGTTAACCCGCTCGTGAGAGGAGTGGTCACCAATCCAGGCAGAATGGCGTTGACTCGGATGTCATGCTGCGACAGTTCCAAAGCGGCATTTTTCGTCAACATTTCCACTCCGGCTTTTGCCGATGAATACGCTGCCCCATAAAACATAGGTACATGTGCATTTAATGAGGCCACGTTTACAATCGCTCCCCCACCGTGTTCCTTCATATATTTCGCTTCATGTTTTAAAGACAAAAATACACCTTTGAGACATAAATCGACTGTGAAATCCCAATCCTTTTCACTTTGCTCAACAATCGCTCCCTCTTTGGAAGCACCCGCCACATTGAATGCACAATCCAATCTCTGAAATGTATCCACGGTTTTTTGGACCAATGCTTCAATATCCGCTTCTTTCGTGACATCGGTTACAGATCCAATTAAATTTCCTGGATGCTTTTCTTCCAGTTCCTGCAACTTTTCGCTGTTCAAATCTGCAACCGCTACTTTAGCACCTGCATTTAGCAAACGTTGCACGATCGCATACCCAATGCCTGAAGCTCCGCCTGTCACAATCGCGACTTTTCCAGATAAATGGGTCATTTGAATACCTCCATGAAATTCAATGTAGAAGAACAGGCGTGTTGATTAACCATATCAGCTAGGAAATAGGGTCGGGATGGTGGGGCTTTGATTCGCCTTTGCACCCATAGGGCACAAGTCTCGCCAGGGTCGCTTTCCGCTCCCGGGTCTCGCTATCCTTTCTTTGCAAGAGATCGTAGCCCTCCCACCCTCCCCGTCCCCTCAAGCAATATTTTACGATAGAGGCAAGGGGAAGAGCGAAAGGTCAGCTTTGTTTCGCCGCCCATTCCCTGGTTAATCAACTACCTTGGTAGAAGAACCGTCTTACTGGATCCTCACTGGACTTCAGGCTCTTCCATCCATTTTACACCTGCATTCCCGGGTTGATACAGGAGCGTTGACTCCATTTTTTTCATTCCCAATAAATCAAACTGTCCTCATATATAAAGCCAGTATCAATCTATCAATCCTTTCTTCTCCAGGAACTCCCGGGCTACATGGGCCGGATCTTCATCTTTAAAGTCGACCCGGTGGTTCATCCGTTGCATTTCCTCTTCTGTGATCTGCCCTGCCAGTCGGTTGAGGGTCTTCTCCAGTTCCGGATGTTTCTCCAAGGTCTCCTGTCGCATGAGGGGGGCTCCCTGGTAAGGCGGGAACAGATTTTTATCATCTTTCAGCGCTATTAGGTTGTATTCGATCATATAACCGTCAGTGGAGTAGGCATCGATCAGATCCACATCTCCGCTCTGAATCGCTTTCGAGCGCAGTCCGGCGTCCATGGTCCGAATATGAGGCAGGGTCAGCTCATATTTTTGACGAATGCCCTGGTATCCATCGGAACGGTCCTTAAACTCAAAGGTAAATCCTGCCGTCAGATCCGCAGCGTGAGGCCGGAGATCGGAGATGGTGTGGAGGTTGTATTTTTTCGCTGTTTCCTGACTTACCGCCAAAGCATAAGTATTGTTGTAGGCCATCGGTTTCAACAACACCATGTCGTACTTCTTTTTCATCCCCTCCGCAGCTTGGCGATACACCTGATCCTGATCCGTACCGACTGCCTCTTCCTTCAAAAGGCTGGTGATGGCGGTACCCGTAAACTCCGGATAGAGATCGATATCCTCTTTTTGCAGAGCCTTGAACAAAAAGTCGGTACCTCCCAGGTCTGACTTCAGTTTGACATTCAGATCCGTCTCCTCTTCAATCAAGAGCTTGTACATATGGATTAAAATCTCTGGTTCCGCACCCAACTTACCACCGATCACTAGATCTCCTCCCGATCCGGTGGCAACCAGAGGAGCCAGCGCTACCAGGGCGGCCACGGCCACCACCACGAGGATCGGTTTGAAGGATGCCTTCTGTGATCTTTTCTCTGTCAACCGAAGCACTCCGTCAAAAAAGAGAGCCAAAAGCGCGGCCGGAATCGCCCCCAAAAGGATATAGCCGTTATCCGCTCGCTGAATCCCCGTCAGAATCAGATCTCCGAGTCCTCCCGCCCCGATGAGTGCGGCCAGGGTGGCGGTGCCCACGATCAATACCATCGCCGTCCGGACACCCGCCATGATCACAGGCATCGCCAGAGGCAACTCCACCTTGACCAACCGGTGCCAGGAACTCATTCCCATCCCTGTAGCAGCTTCGATCAGGGCCGGATCCACTTCCCGGATGCCGGTATATGTATTACGGAGGATCGGTAGCAAGGCGTATGCAGTCAAGGCGATGACTGCCGGGGTTTTCCCGATCCCGATCAGGGGAATCATAAATCCGAGCAAAGCTAGACTCGGGATCGTCTGCAAAACAGCTGTCACTCCGATCACCGGTTCCGCCACTCGCTGTCTCCGTGTCAACCAGACCCCCAAAGGCAGGGCGAGCAACACGGCAATCAGGAGGGAAAGAAGGGAGAGTTGTAGATGCTCCCAAGTAGTTTGCAGCAGAATATCAGAGCGTTTTTGCAGCAACTGAAACCACTCGCTCAAAATATTCACGACCTCCGCCCCCCTGCATCCACCTGTTCCAAATACTCCACGATGCTCCGCCAGCTCAATACACCGACCAACTCCTCCCCTTGGAGAACAGGCAATTGATCACACTCGGTTTCCCGGAAAACACCCAAGGCCTCCTGCAGGCAGGTGTCATGAGAAAGGATTGGCACATCCCGATGCAGGGTTCCTCCCTCCCAGCGACCCAAAAAGCGGTTCCCTTCTCCCCGGAGAAACAGGGGCTCCTCTTCGCCGGTCCAACGGTCGGCCTCCGCTTCATCAGTCACCAGGCGACTGTGCCGGTCCACCATCACCTCGACAGCGGTCATCCAAGGACTCTTGCGATCACCGACAAACTGCTTTACAAAGTCATCCTCCGGGTGGAGAAGCAACTCTTCCGGCGTATCGATTTGGACTACTCTCCCCTCCTTCATCAGACAGATGCGGTCCCCCAAAGCTAGGGCCTCGTCCATATCGTGGGTGACAAACACCACCGTCTTGCGAATCTCCCGCTGTAAACTCCGGATGTCCTGCTGGAGTCGTTCCCGGCTGATCGGATCCAGAGCACTGAAGGGCTCGTCCATCAAGATCAGATCCGGATCCGCCGCCAAGGCCCGGGCTACCCCGACCCGCTGTTGCTGGCCTCCGGACAATTCCGCCGGTTTTCGGTTCCGATAGGCAGTCGGTTCCATCCCCACCATCTCCAGCAGCTCATCCACGCGTCGGTGGATCCGGAGCCGATCCCACTTTCTCATCTCCGGGACCACGGCGATATTTTCCGCCACACTCATATGGGGGAATAAGGCGATCTGTTGCAGAACATACCCAATATTCCAGCGCAGTTCATGGATAGGCAAGGTATGAATTTCCCGTCCGTGGAACAGGATCTCCCCTTTTGTCGGTTCAATCAGGCGATTGATCAGTTTCATGGTGGTGGTTTTGCCACAGCCACTGGGACCGATCAGGACAAAAAACTCCCCTTCCTTCACGTCAAAGTCCAGGGATGTCAACGCATCCGTGCCATCCTCATAGGTTTTGGACACGGAGGAAAATGTGATCAAAAGAAGCCCTCCCCCTTTGCTGACAGCGAACATAATCTTTATATCCCTTTCCGTTTCCCTTCATGTGAAAACCTGTTTTTTAGCCGGAACAATGGATATGACAAAGTTATGAGTTTTTCTGTCCAGTCCGTAGCGATTGACAGAAAGGGGACAAAACTCCGGTGAATTTGTGTAAAATGAAGGAGAAGGAGGAGGGTTCTATGTATCAAGTAAACAATCGGATTTCGGTAGATTCTCGAGAACGCCTACAGTCACTGGTGGAGCGCTTCCGTCGGGCTCCTGAAAGTATGAAACAGGTGCCCGGCTTCATTTCCTTTCGACTCCTGAAAGCGGAGGATGAAACCTACTTGGTGGCAGAGACGGTTTTCAACAGCAAGGAGGATTTTATTCGCTGGACGGAGAGTGAACACTTCACCCAAGCCCACGGAGGACGCAAAGGCTCAGCCCCCTCACAGAACAGCGGTGCAGAAGGGTTTGAGATCCTCATCGGCTAAATCCGTTGAACCACAGATGCTAAGAAAAGGGGAGAACCCATGATGGATTACAAAATTGCCTTGTTTGTCCATGTGTTGAGTGTCGCCAGCTGGTTTGGTGGATTGACGGTGATGACCGTCTGGTTGCGCAAATCGACCAAACTACATGATACAGGCATCTCCATGGACCAAAGCCTGAAAAACGTTCACAATCTGAATGTCCGCATGATGGTTCCCGTGGCCGTCCTTGCTCTGATCAGCGGATTGTATATGCTGATCCAAGGTGATATGAAACCATTGTACCTGGTCATTAAAGAACGGTTTGCAAGCTTGATCGTCCTCGCCTATGTGGTCGGTTTCCCGATCTACGGCGGCCGACTCTTCAAAAAGTTGCAGGGAGAGACCGATTCCACAGCCAAGACTGCAATTGTCAAGCGTTATATCAACCTCCTCAACCTAACTTTGCTCCTGCTCGTCTTCATCCTTCTGGTCGTCACCTTCAAATTCCAATAAGTCGGATGCCGCCGCCGTTTCAGGTCGGCGGATTTTTTTATTTCAGGTGAAACTTATAGGCGACTGATCCGTAAATATAAGACGACAATTATGTTCCGGGAGGGATACTGGAATGGACTGGACCCTTGTTTTTTGGGGATGTTTTCTGGTCGGAATTCTGTTCACCGCACTATCCTGGATCATCGGGAACCTGCTAGAGGGATTGGTGGAGGGAGTCACGAGCGGTGCTCCTCTGTTCCACCCGATGATCTGGGTAGGAGCTTTGACAGTTTTCGGGACGGCGGGCCTCATCCTGTCAAAAACCACCCCCTTGAAGGGGAGCTTCCTCAGCTTATCGGCCTTGGGGCTAGCTGGGGTGGCTACTTTCCTACTATACCTTCGGGGGGCTAAATCGATAGGAAATGCGGAGAGTTCCGCCGATTTGATCGGACGGCAGGGGAAGGTGACCACGACCATTCCCGCCGGAGGTTGTGGAGAATTGCTGATCTGGACAGGTGACAAACACACCAACCAGATCGCCTTCAGTCATTATCATCATCCGATCCCTCAGGGGGCCTCCGTGATCATTCGCAAGGTGGAAGAGTCCATCCTGTGGGTCACCCCGATTGAACCTCACCCCGATAAGGAGTGAACCCATTGTGTCCCTTGAATAGGAGGCACTACCACCTGAATACCAATCGATTCAGCGAAGAAGTCCTACAGGAGAACGATCAGGAATGGCTATACCTTCGGCCATAAAAGCCTGCGATGTGCAGGCTTTTATGGCAAACTGAGATTATCTTTCTTTCGCTTTCGTAACCACCCCCTCTTTCGGAATTTCCGATTGTGTATCTCGCACCACCCTTCGCCCCCACACCACGCCGATCCAGGCTCCCACCATCAGAAAAAAAAGGATCCCGTAGGCCCAAGCGGCCCCTCGCTCGGGAACCATTTGGGTAAAAAGACCCAGAAATAAAATTCGCAAGATATACCCCAGGGCCTGGAAAAAACTGTTCACCCTGCCGATGAAGGAGTTGGGCACTCGCTCCATCATCAGGGTATTGCGGGCCACTCGGGTCCCGGCATTGCCCCAACCGAACAGTACCTTCATCGTCAGGAAGACCCCCACCATCGGGACCCAAGCCAGGACCGCCGTCGACAACGTGAACAGTCCTACGGTGATGAGGAGCGCAACATAGGAACCCCAGCGGCGTGCCAGCCAGGGGAGGGTGAAGCCCGCCGTCACCGCTCCGACGGCATACAACATCTCCTGCAATCCCATCACTATGACATCCGACTTTAGAGTATCCACCACATAGAGGGGATTCAGATAATTACTAGCCATCACCCCGATAAAGGGAAGCATCGTGCAAAAGAAAAAAAGAGTTAACCCCCTCCGGCTACGCAGATAGGATAGGCTTTGAGAGAAATCGTTCCACCATCCACCTGCACCTGGGGGGAGCGCTGTCTGCCTGCCAGGATGCCTGTAAGGGAGGAGAGAGATCAGAATCAGAGCGAACAAAAAAGTAGCTGCGTTGATCAACAAAATCCAATGAAGATCCACCACACCCAACAACAGGCTCCCTAGGCCCCCGCTAATCACCGTCGCCACCTGACTCTGCACTTCCAACAAGCTGTTCAGGATCCGATATCGGGAGCGGTCGAAGATCTCCTGTACAAGGGCGAACTGGGTCGGGAAGTGAAGATTGTAATACAGAGTACTGGAAGCGCTGACCACTACCAGTTGCCAGGGAGCAAAGGTCCCCTCGAACCATCCCCAAAGGGCAAAGGGGAGCGTCACCGCCCATCCCAGGAATTGATTTAACTGCAATAAACCTTTGCGGGAGAAACGGTCTACCCACACGCCGATGAGGGGAGAAAGCAGGAAAGAAACCCCCGTCATCCCAAACATCAGATATCCAAACACCGCTTCCCCACCAGGCTGTTGAATCAAGAACCAGGGAATGGCGATTCCCGAGATCCCCGTACCTACAGAGGAGGCAATGTTGGCTGTCAACAACAGATAGATTCTCCGATCTTTCAAAAGAGGTTCCATAAGTTCACCTGATTTCCACCGTTATTCCCCGCCATCATACCACCCCCTTCCCCGCCCCACTTCCTCTAAAGGCCTGTGAAGTAGCTACCAAAAAAGCCCCGTCTAGACGGGGCTTTTCTCAGACCTAGGTCTTATCCTTCTACTCAGGTCTGTCGTTTTTTTCTTCCTTCTTCTGCTTCGTTGCTTCCTCCTCCCCATATGGGGGAATCAGCCCCAGCTTCTGGGCATCTTCGATTCGGTAACTAATCAGCACGTACTGGTAGGTCCCCTTTTCATTTTCATCCTCATCAAAAGGATAGGGAAAATCGGGATCCGGCCACTGGGTGATCTCTTCCCCCTCCTTCGACCAGGCCTGGTGCACCCGCCTGAGAGATTCCATCCACTCTTTAGCGGTGATGTATTCGCTTTGGCTATTGATGCTCAATTGATAGGGAAACTTCTCGATCCTCTGCCCCGCCTGCTCCCGCTCTTGCAAGATCCGTGTCATCTGTGCAAACATCCTCAGACCGGGATCTACATTTTGCCGGATGGCTGCGATGGCCAGATGGGGATTCTCTGCCCACACTTTCGGATCCGTCCGGTAAATCACATCTTCGAGATTGGCGGTTTGATAAACTCGCTCCGTCAGGTTCCCCACCTGACGGGTTTCAGCCACTTCCAGCATCTCAAACTCCACCAGTTTGTTCACATGATAATAGAGACGGGAAGGCTGTTCCCCCAAGGCTTCCGCCAGTTGTTTCACCGTCCGCGGTTCCTCGGTGCACAGATGCAGGATCCGATGTCGACGGGGATCCGAGATCAGCTTCATCCACTCGATGTTATCTACCTTTCGCCATTTGGTCAAAACCGGGTGCCTCCTTGTTCCTGAAACCCTTTTTCTCAGGATAACACACCCGTCTCAACCGGTACGAGCAGGGCTTCAATCCCAAGTCCACACCATCTTCACCTGCCATAGAACCCACCACATAAAGAGAGTCATGAGGACCCCTGCCACCAGAAGAATCCAGGGCATCGGAACCCCCATGGACAGAATGATCGAAACCAATCCGTGGGAAAGAGGAATCAGCCCCATCGAACCGGTGGACAGCAGGCTGGAGATCCTCCCTAATTTATCTGGTTCCACTCTTTCCTGAATCAGGGAACTAGACAGAATATTGCCTGCCGACAGGAAGGCACCAAAGGGGATCAGCACCAGCAAGGCCTGCCACAGGGTGCTCACTTGCCCGAAGAGCGCCAGCATCACCCCCACCAGACTGATGAGGATAATATTGCTGACCGCCCGTCTGCGCCGAAGATTGAGCCAACCGACCGACACGGCTCCCAGAACCATGCCACCGGCCAAAGCGCTTTCCAAATAGCTGAGATCCAGCGCATTCCCCTGCAGATACTGATCCACCATCACCGGAAGGGAGATTTGTCCCGGACCGGTCAAAACCAGGTTGGTAAACAAGCTAATCCCCATGATGACAAACACAAACCGGGTTTGCCGGGCATATCGGAGTCCTTCCTGTAGCTCCTGCAATGGAGAGGTGGCGGGCCGGGATAGACTACTACCCGCCGATTCCAATTTGATAAACAGGATGACAATACTTCCCAGCAACAAAAACACAGCCGCCAACCCGAAGGAAGCAGTAAAGGAGCCATAAGCGACGGCAAATCCCGCCACGGCCGGCCCCACCACCATGGAAACCTGCTGAGTCGTCTGTACCAGGGCGTTAGCCCGAGTGAGCTGCTCTTTGGCGACTAGAGCCGGGAGAAGGGATTGGGACGCCGGCCAAAAGAAAGCATCCAAAACACCGAAGCACACAGCAAAAATCATCAATCCCCCATAGGGAAGGCTTCCGGCGGCCAACAACCCCACCATCCCTGCCACCAGTACGCATCGGGTAAAATCCGACACAAACAATACTCGCGTTTTAGAAAAACGGTCAGCGACCACGCCTCCGATCACCATCAGGAAAACCCGGGGCAGGGTGGTCGCCATCAATACCCATCCCAACCCCTCCGGACGCCCCAATCCCCGTACCACATACCAGGACTCAGTTAATAGATAGATCGACAAGGCCAACCCAGACAGGGTACCCGCCAGCCACATCATCACAAACTGGCGATTGTGAAGCAACGGAACCGCAGGCTTTTCCGCTTCCACCCCCGTGTTTACCGCCAAATTCCCCACTTGCCTCTCCCCCTTTAAACCCATCCTAACCCGATGCCATCCCATCGGCTCCAGTCGGCCCACTCCTCACCAGAACGGATTTCCTCCCCATTGAAATAAATTTTAGCGATGAAATTATCTTTAGTAAAGGTTTTTTTATGTTACCCACGAAAAATCCGGTAAGGTTTTTTTATGTTTACCCACGAAAAATCCGGTCCTGAGTGCAGGACCGGATTTTTTACCTTCCCTTATTCTATTACCTCAGCAGTCGCAAACCGTTCAGGATCACCAGTAAGGTGCTACCTTCGTGGCCGACCACGCCCCAGGGCAATGGGATCCCCTGGATGAAGTTGGTAAGGATCAGAAGTGCGATCACCCCGAGTGCAAAGAAGAGATTCTGCCGAACAATCTTCCAGGTTCGTTTGCCAAGGGCGATCGCCTCCGCCACCTTGTTCAGATCATCATTCATCAGGACCACCCGGGCGGTTTCTAGAGCGACATCACTACCCGCCGCCCCCATGGCGATGCCCACAGAGGCAACCGCCAAGGCCGGCGCATCATTCACTCCGTCCCCCACCATCACCACAGGACCATATTTTTTTTCCAACTCCCGGATCGCCTTCACTTTCTCTTCCGGAAGCAATCCTGCACGAACTTGTTCGATTCCGGCCTGTCCGGCGATCGCCTCGGCAGTTTGTTGACGATCCCCAGTCAGCATCACAGGGGTCACCCCCAGCTTCTGCAACTGTTCCACGGCGGCCTTCGCTTCCGGACGGATGGTATCTTTGAAAGCGATCAACCCCATAGGGCCTGCTTCACCGGCAAGGCAGACCACTGTCTTGCCTTCCGCCTCCAATCGCATCAACGAATCGGTCCCCATTCCCTCAGGCAAGAGCCACGCCGGCTTGCCCAAGCGCCGGACCTGTCCGTCCCACTCCGCCTCCACACCCCGGCCGGTTTGGGATTCAAACCGTTCGGGTTGTCGGAAGGTGACTCCCCGCCGACCCGCTTCGCCGACGATGGCCCGGGCCAGAGGATGCTCCGACAGAGACTCCAGCGTCGCTGCCTCTTGCAACAGCCGCTCCTCATCAATCTCTTGTAGCGGGATCAAGTCGGTCACCGCAAGCTCCCCCTGGGTCAGGGTTCCCGTCTTGTCAAAAGCGACTACCTGGGCTTGCGCGAGCGTTTGGACATAAGCCCCTCCCTTAAATAGTAGCCCTTTGCGGGCACCACTGGACATAGCGGAGAGGACCGCCGGCATGATGGAGGCGACCACAGCACAGGGGGAAGCCACCACCATAAACACCATCGCCCGGTAAACCGTGTCTCCCCAGCTCCATCCCAGGAGAACAGGAGGGATAAGAAGCAACAGACCGGTCACCCCTAGCACAGCTTTAACATAGATCCCTTCCAATCGTTCGATCTTACTTTGGGAAGGGGGCGCCTGTTCCTCCGCTTCCCGAACCAGACGCAGGATTTTGGCAAAGGTGCTCTCCTCCGCCCGACGGTCCACACGGATGAGGAGAGAGCCCGTTCCATTCATCGTGCCGGCAAAAACCTCCATCTCCTCGCTTTTTTCCACCGGAACCGATTCCCCAGTAATCGTGGCCTGGTTCACTTCCGATGCCCCCCGGATCACCGTTCCGTCGGTGGGAATCTGTTCTCCGGGTTTCACTAGAACCCAGTCCCCTACACGCAGTTGGTCGATGGAGACCTCCCGTTCTTCTCCCTTCACCCAAATCCGGGCCGTCTCAGGCTTCAATGAGAGAAGGGCCGACAAATCCCGACGGCTTCTTTGCTCCGAATACGTCTCCAAAGCCCCACTCAAGGCGAAGATAAAGATCAATAGCGCCCCTTCAGCCCAATACCCGATCCCTGCTGCTCCAGCGGCTGCCAACAGCATTAGCAGATTGACATCCAATTTCTTCTCTTTTACAAGGGAGACCACCCCCTCTCGAGCTTTGGCAAATCCTCCGATCACATAAGCGGTCAGGTACAAAATAACGGAGAGGGTTCCAAAGTTCCCTTCGCTCCACCAAGCCAGCAAGATCAACAAGCCACTGAGACCTGCTGCGATCGCTTCCCCATGAGTGGTAAAAAAATCAGACCTGTGATGGGGGTGATCGTTATATGATGGTTTTTCTTTCAAGCCGGAAGGGATCTGAACCGACGTTTTCACGTTCGTATTGATCATTCATAAACACCTGCCCCTGCTGTAGTTGATAATAAAATTCATTGTTATCCTCCCTGAAAGCAACACATGCTGCTCGCCGAACCCGGCAAACAGCATGACAAACACAAGAAGTAGGATCGATTTTTTCTTTTCAGTTTGGACTCCATAAGTAGTTTATAATTATTATAAAGTAATACTGATTATATGTAAACACCTTATCGCAGGTGATACCCAATAAAAACAATCCTCTATAGCTGATTCTGCACACATTTGTCAAAGAGGTGAATCCGCGTGCGTTTCAAGGAGGAAACATTTATACTGAAAAAAGGTTACTCCGTCTAAGGGGGGATAGTGGGATGAAACTGTTCATCCTTCTCGGAGCTATAAACATGTTTTTGGGCATCGCCCTCGGGGCCTTCGGCGCCCATGGCCTAGAAGGCAAAATATCTGAACGCATGCTGGCCAACTGGCAAACCGGGACTCAGTATCACATGATCCATGCCTTGGGACTCCTGTTTGTTGGTCTGCTGATGGGCCGGGTCAGTCCCTCTTCTCTGCTTCCCGCCGGCGGCTGGCTCCTGTTGGCAGGAATTGTGCTGTTTTCTGGAAGCCTGTATGTGATGGCCTTAACCAACGTAAAAATTTTGGGGGCCATCACTCCCATCGGCGGAGTCTCCTTTCTGGTCGGTTGGGTATTGATCGCCATCGCGGCCATGAAATAGCCGAACATATAAAAACCACCCACATTTTGATGGTGCGGGTGGTTTTTATATGTTCGGTTTCCAGCAGTCAAACTTGCTTTTGCTTGTTTGCATACTCTCGCAGCAGGTATTTCATCACCTTGCCCATACCGTTTTTGGGGAGTTCATCGACGAAAACCACTTCATGCAGGTTATAATCGGGGAGGTTCTGACGCGCATGGCGAAGAATTTCATCTGGAGTGATTGAGGCATCCGCTTTCTTGACTACATAAGCCCGAGCCAGCTCGCCCCATACTGGATGCTCCACCCCCACGACCGCCGACTCCATGACGTCTTCCAATTGAGAGAGGACCTGTTCCACCTGTGCCGGGAAAACTTTTTCCCCACTGGTGATAATCATATCCCGTAAACGGTCCACTACATAAAGCAATCCTTGATCATCCATCCAGCCCACGTCTCGGGTGTGGTACCAACCTTTTTGGATCACTTCCTCCGTCGCTTTTTCTTGGTTCCAATATCCTGCGAAAACCAACGGACCCCGACAGACCACTTCGCCGATTTCTCCCGAGGGCAAAGCCTCTCCTGTGATAGGATCCAGGATCTTCATCTCCGTCAAATAGACCGATTTCCCCACCGAGTCACAATTCTCCAATCCCATATCAGGCGTCCAATAAGTAATTGCACCGGTATATTCCGTGGCCCCATATACCTGAACCACCTGGTATCCCAATTCATACATCCCACGAATCAGATTTTCCGGGACCAAGGATCCTCCACATAAGATCATCCGCAGATCCGGAACATCGACTTCCTGTGATTTCACCCCTTCATACATAAAGCTCAGCATCGAAGGAACGGACATCATCCCGGTGATTTTTTCCGCCCGGATAAGATCCCAAATCTTCAAGGGATGAAATTCGTTACCCACTACCAAGGCCATACCCCGGATCAAACAACCGATGATAAACATCATCCCGCTGATATGAAAGAGAGGAGTGACGAAGAGAAAGCGATCTTGCGCCCGCAAATCCAAGGTCATCGTGTTGGATAAACCACCGGCATAGATATTGGCGTGGGTACAGACCACTCCCTTGGGTCGACCGGTGGTTCCCGATGTGTAAATAATCAAGACGGGATCTTCTTCCTGTACATCCACTTCCGGTTCGGTGACGGGATACCCTTCGACCAGATGTTCAAAAGCAGAGGGATCCTCCCCGTTAGCTACACAAACCTCCATCTCGATAAAAGAAAACTCACCCAACAACGGGGTGACCTGTTCAAAGTCCCCGTCATGAAACAGCACTTTAGGGGTGCAATCCTGGAGAATATAGCGAAAGTCATCTGTCTTCAACCGCCAGTTCAGAGCTACAGTGACTGCTCCCACTTTGGCCGCTGCCAAATAGACAATGGGCAGTGGGTGACTGTTTTTGCTGATCACCGCAATCCGATCCCCTTTTTTCACCCCGATCCGAAGCAGAAAATGAGCCGTTTGATTTACGATGGCATTATACTCCCGGTAAGTGAATCGTTTCGTAGAGGATACCAGAGCTTCCCATTCCGGCGATAGTCGGGCTCGATGCAACAACAAATCTCCAATAACAGCCATATGTACCTCCTAAGTAGCAATTTAGTATATAAATTCAGGCGTGTTGATTCGCCCTATTTAGGGTGGGGAGATCGTGTTCACCCACGCGACCGTTGCCATCCGGCAAGGAAGTGAAAACTGGCCGCTCCAAATCTGACCATCGGGCAGGGGCAAATCCTCACGGAAGCAACACAGGGAAGATGTTGTCCCTAAACGCCCTCTCGTAAGACTTCTCCGCCGGGTAGGATGGAAACCTTGCTATCGAGATTGTAGTGCCTGTGGTGCTACCTTAATCCAGAGCTTCAGCTCCTTTGGATTGTAGTGCCTATGGTACAAAGGTCGCTTTGCACCCACAGGGCACAAGTCTCGCCAGGGTCGCTTCCGCTCCCAGGTCTCGCTATGGCAGCACACGACTCCCTTTCGCCGCCCATTTTCTGGTTAACCAACAGCCTTGATATAAATTATCTTAATTCATCCATTGCTTTTTTTAAATATCTACAGGTTTTTTCGACAATAAACGACATTTTTTCACCATAAAGTCTTATCCGTTACCTATCCAAACCCCATGAAGTCCCTGGAAAACGCAAAGTAAAACCTCTTACCATTTCCCTTTCCCACAAAATAGCAACCCATTTTTCGCTAGTTTTCCTTCAAGAAATCCCTCTTTTTCAGGAAGGTTCCACACAAGAATAAATTCTACCTCGGAGTTTTCCACCGCGGCGGATAGATCAGGTAGGTGGTTCCATTGGAATGTTTCAGCCACAATTTTTCCAGCTCCGACCGCTTGTAAGTGAACCGAACCTGGTCGTCTGCCGGCCCCGCCGGGTCATTGACCAGAACGTCCCCATGCTTGTCAAATCCTCGCACCACCAACAGATGACCGTTGGAACTTTGGATCGGACTACCGGTAAGTTCCCCCTTTTCAAAAGCCAAGCTAATGATCACCGGCACTCCCGTCTCTACCCATCTTTCCAGCTCAGCCATATTCTCCATTCGGACCACCTTGCCCTCTAAGCCCCGGGAAGCGGCATACGCCGTATTGAATGGCCAATTTCCAGCCCCGTTATAAACGGAGTCCCAGACCCCCTTCACCACAGTGGGCACCGATCGATTCCACTGGCTCTTTCCTGTGATATTCGCCCAATATGCCATCACCATGGATGTGGAAGTAGGAGAGCACCAGACTTCCCCGCCATCGGGATAGATCATCTGAGAACGCATCGGAACATCCAGTGAAGAAGGCACACCCCCGAATGGAACCCGCCCAGGCTCATTCTCTCCCAGAGAGAGGGTGAGGCCCAACGAACGAAATGTCGGGGTGAGAAGCCGGTTCTCAGTAAACAAGGTGACACGGGCTTGCACCTGGGAAGCCGGATGATTCATCAGCAATGTATCCGTCGCCACCCGGCCCTGCTCGTCCTTCTGTCCGCTGACCGAATGCCGTGGGAAGGGTTGATCATGGGAATGCCAAACCCCCATACTATACCAGCCTGTCCACCCGACCTCCGTCCGGGCCCGCAGCTCCACCTCCACCCAGGTCCCCTCCGGGGTCACAGCCTGCCAAGAAGCGATTCCCTCATCAAAATCGACTGCATCCACCGGAGCCGTCCAACGGCCATAATAATAATCACCGCCGTGATATCGGCCCGATGGATCGGTGCCCTTGTGAAGCCGATTCCGGTTCAACACCAAGTTGGATCCTTTTTTATGAGTGCCATCAAAGTGTCCACCCTTAAAATCCTTCACTTCCCGGAAACTCTTATTGCCCACTTTTCCCTGAGCCTCTGCCATCGGTGACCAGATTCCCAGGATCAATAACAATGAAAGAGCTACAAACCCCAACCGCTCCTTCATTCCGACACCTCCTGATCGAATGGGTTCTCTAAACATTTCTCCCTTCAGATCCTCGTTCCTGCAAATTAGTTAGAAATATCTGACTAAAAATCTGAAATAAAGGAAAACCGCCCGTCATCCAATTCTTCGGACAACGGGCGGTTTTTTTCAGCGAATCACGCGACGGGCACTGACATAGCGCTCGCTCCAGTAAGGTTCACTCAGACTGCTGATGGTGACATCACTTCGGGGATTGGTGGCATGAATCAGCTTCCCATTCCCTATATAGATGGCGACATGGCTGATCCCTCCACCCCCGGTCCGGAAAAAGACAAGATCTCCTTTTCTCAAGTTTGAGCGGCTGACTGCAGATCCGTAAGCGGCTTGGGCAGAGCTGGTCCGGGGAAGATCATATCCTTTTTGTTTAAATACAAACCGGGTGAATCCGGAACAGTCAAAACGCTCAGGTCCTTCCGCCCCGTACTGATAAGAGGCATTCAAGAGGCCACGTGCTTCTTGGATGATCGCATTCGCCATTCCTTGTACCTGCCCTTGAGCTTGGGATTTTCCAGAAAGCTGGGTCTTTCCCTTCCTGTCTTGAGATTCCTCCGCTGATGCTGAGGTAGAGATGTCAGCCGAAGATTTCACAGATCCGTCCACACGAATCCGATCCCCGACATAAATCCGGTTCGGGTTTTCCACCTGCGGATTCTTCTTCAACAGCGCTTTTAAACCGATTTGGTGTTTCGCCGCAATTTTGCTCAGAGTGTCTCCCTTTTTGACTACGTAATAACCTGCGGATCCCTTAGCATCACTGGAGCCTGGGTTCGCCCCCATATGCATCCGGATCCCGGAAGAGAGCACATGAAACTCCATCTTCTGAGGGGCTTGTTGCACAGAGGGGATTTTCTGAACCGATTGACGACCTTTGTTCACATGGGAATCTGTTTTTTCATCCTGCTCCGGGATGGTCGCGGCTTGGGCTGACTGAGTACCCAACAGCAGGGAACCGACCAGGGTCAGGGAAGTCATCACCTTCTTGTCAGGATGATAAACCATCAAATTCCTCCATTTCATTTCATCCTCCCGGTCCTGTAACAGAGACCACCTCCATAACGAAAACCGGAAACCGGGTCTTACAAATTGGATAAGATGATGATTTTCATATATATGGATCCACTTGCGAGAATATGACTTTCATAGACAGCAAGCCTCTCCACGCTGCGTACACTCTCCCCATACCGGAGATATTCAAAAGATCCTGTCGGCTGTTCCCGACAGGATTTTTCCCTTTGTTCATTTTTCCACAGAGGTCAGGCGTGTTGATTAGCCATATTTTGGATGGGGAGATCGTGTTCTACCACGCGACCGTTGCCATCCGGCAAGGAAGTGAAAACTGGCCGCTCCAAATCTTCCGATCGGGCAGGGGCAAAGCCTTACGGAAGCAACACAGGGAAGAATGTTGCCCCTAAACGCCCTCTCTCCAGATTCTCCGCTGGGTAGGATGGCTACCTTCATCTAGAGCTTCAGCTCCTTTGGATTGTAGTGCCCATGGTACAAAGGTCGCTTTGCACCCATAGGGTACAAGTCTCGCCAAGGTCGCTTCCGCTCCCAGGTCTCGCTATGGCAGCACACGACTCCCTTCCGCCGCCCATTTTCTGGTTAATCAACAGCCCTGCACAGAGGTATATTTCAGCAGAAAAGACGGACCTGCTGGGGGGCGGACCAGGCCTTTGACGTTTTCCCTCCACAAATAAGTGTAGGAGCGATAATACAGGGGAACCATCGGCGCTTTCTCCAGCAAAATCTGTTCCGCCTTCCCGGCGATTCTCACCTGTTTCTCCAAGTCGCGAGTATCCTCTGCTGCACGGAGCAACCGATCATACTCCGGATCACTCCAACCCCCATAATTATAAGGCCCATCTGTCCTCCACACATCCATAAAATAGAGAGGATCATTGTATGCAGCGCCCCAGGTGGCAAAGGCGATATCATAATCCTTCTTCATCAAGGAGTCCAGATAAGCTTTCAAGGGTTGCGTCCGGACCTTCACTTCCAACCCCAGCTGATGCTTCAACTGCTCCTGAATAAACTCGGCGGTCTTCCGGTTCAGTTCCGTGTCATCGGTGAGATACTCCAGTTGAGGTGCCTTTTTCATCCCCAATTCCTGCAAACCTTCTCGGAACTGTTTTTTCGCTGTGGCCGGATCCATTTTTGGTTTCTTTTCAGTAACGATTTCCCGGAAAGTTTTCTCCCCATCTCCCGTGATTCCAGGTGGAACAAAGCCGTAGGCTGCCGGGGCCACATCCTTCAATACCACCTTGGAGTGGGCCTCTCGGTCAATAGCCGAAGCCACTGCACGGCGAACTTTTTCATTGGAAAACAATTTCTGCTCTTGATTCATCACCAGATAACCCAGGGAGGCACCGCTGACCGATTTGAAATCTTTCCGATCCTTAAACTGGCTGGAAAAGTCTCCGCCCAGCTTGGTAACATCCAGTTCTCCGGTGTTATAGAGGTTCACTCCTGTCCCCGGATCTTTCACCACTTTCCAGGAGACCTCATCCAGCTTGACACGATCTTTGTCCCAATATCCTTCGTTTTTTACATATTTCCATCCGGAGTTGTGTTTCCAATCCGCCAGTTTGAAAGGACCGTTGTACAACAGCGTGTCCGTCTCTTGAGCATAACGTTTGCCCATCTTCTCCACAAAAGCTTTTTTTTGCGGGTAGAAGGAGGGAACCGTGGTTTTGCTCAGAAAGGCGGGCACGGGATGTTGCAAGGTGACTTTCAAAGTTTTGTCATCCAGCGCTTTCACCCCGACACTTTCAGCCTTCCCTTTCCCTTGATTGTACTTTTGCGCGTTTTCTATATCATAGAAAATAAAAGCGTATTCGGATGCCGTTTTGGGATTAAGCGCCCGCTTCCAAGCATATTCAAAATCCTGCGCTGTGACCGAAGAACCATCCGACCAGTGGGCATCCCGCAGATGGAAGGTATACGTCTTTCCATCCTGGCTCACCTTTGGCATCTCTTTGGCTACCCCTGGCACCAGCCGTTTGTGAGGGTCAAGAGTCATTAATCCCTCCATGGTGTTGGCCAATACAGTGAACGAAACACCGTCAGAACTCTTAGCACTATCCAACATCGGTGGTTCCTGCTCCTCGGACATCCCCAGTACCTTCTGCTCCCCTTGTCCTGATTGTTCGGAAGGTGCCGGCCCGCCACAAGCAGACAAGACCAGAGTCATAGCCATCAAGATCCATCCGACTTTTTTCATTCTCTCAATCACCTAGTTTCCCTGTTTATTTAGTTGGTTATAACCCATCCTACTACCAACTGAACAAAAAAAATAGCGCTGAGATAGTTTCCGGAAAAGTAAATTTAACGGAACTAGAACCCATCGTGTGTTGATCCGACTTATGGATAATATCCGCAAATCGGGAACAATTATTGTATCGGGCGTCATTACCAAAAATCCTTTTTAAGGGAACCCAGGGAAAGGTGGACATGTGTGTTGATTAGCCACATATTGGGCATGAGAAGATCCTGTTCACCTATGCGACCGTTGCCATCCGGCAAGAAAGTGGAGACTAAGAATCCTCCGATCAGATAGGGTGGAAAAGCCAAGCGAAAAACACAAGAAAGAATGTTGCCCCTAGGGCTTCCGGTCAATTCAAGTGTTAAGAAAAGACGGTCCCCTCGGGTTTGACCAGCAAGTTCTATCCCGAAAGCGGGGCAAGACATCGGAGGGAGGATGGGGTTTCACATAGAATCAGGGCTGTTGATTAACCAGTAAATGGGTGAAGGAAACTAAATCGACCTTTCGCTCTTCCCACTGCCCCATCGTAAAATATGGCTTGAGTGGGACGGGAATGGTGGGGCGGCTACGATCTCTTGCAAAGAACGCATAGCGAGACCCGGGAGCGGAAAGAGACCCTGGCGAGACTTGTGCCCTATGGGTGCAAAGGCTCTTCACCGTCCCACCATCCCGACCTTATTTCCTGCCTAAAATATGGCTAATCAACACGCCTGACATGGAATGACTTTGGCTCATCAGAACTTTGACGCCGAAATGTGAAACCCCACCCCGATCAGCCCAGTCCTACATATGGATTTACCAGACACACCCTCCAGTCAGACTTCACCACGGGGTAGGTAGGAACGAGGTTCCTTTGTGCTCGCCTCCCGGACTCCTGTGAGGTAAGCATCAATCAGCAAATGGAAACTTACATCCAGATCCAGGGGAAGCCTGAATCCACCCACCTGCTCCAAAGAGGTGAATCCGTGTAAGATGCTACGCAATCCCCGTACAACGTGAAGGGCGGTCTCTTCGTCTAAATCGTAAACTTCCAGTACCTGCAGGATCAAGTCTACAATGGGACTGCCCGCCTCTTTCACCGAAGTATCCCGTGGATCGGAGCGAAAAGTGGCTTCATATAATCCAGGATGCTCCCTGGCAAAAGTCAAGTAAGCATCCCCCATCCTGTGCAGTGCATCATCTCCCGCCCGACCCACCACAGCCTCTGTCATGGCACGGTGAAGACATCTATAACCATGAACTGCCAGCTGGATACGCAAATCCGGTAAACCCTCCACATGGTTATAAAGAGAGGGAGAACGTACACCCAGCTCGCGAGCCAGAGAGGCCAAGCTAACAGCATCCAGTCCCTGGGCATCTGCCATGTCCGCAGCTGTCTGTACAAGGGTGGAAAGAGAGAGACCGATCTTGGGTGATATGATTACCGCCTCCTTTACGATGATGCCCTTTGCAAGTTGCGTTCCGCTTCGGCAATGGCCCGGTCGATGGCGGCTCCCGGTTGGATCAGCATATCTCCATGCCCTACAGCCAGGAGGGATGGATCCAGTTTACGCAACTTACGGGCGCTTTCCAAAGAAAGCCGCTGGTTCCAGGTAGCTAGGGCCGGAAAGGGAAACCGCCATCGTACTTGTCCCGCAACCGCCACCCCGCCTCGGGTTTGAAAAGCGTCACCGGCAATCAGCGCGTGATTACGTGTGTCCAGGAAGGACATCGATCCTGGCGTATGTCCCGCTGAAGTCACTGCCAGCAGCGAACCGACTTGGTCCCCCTCCCGCAACCACACCTCTCCCCGCGTTTTCAGGCCACTGGGGACTCCGCCACGGATCGGAGTTTCAGGTTCTCCAGGATCCAAAGTTCGATCTCCAGTCAACAAACGGGCATCCCGGTGGGAAATATGAACCGGCACATCAGGAAGTTCTGCTTTTAATGCGTCTAGTGCCCCCACATGATCATTGTGGGCATGAGTCAATAGAATCCTGGTAATCGGCTTCCCCATCTCCTTCGCCGCCTGCAAAATCCCTCTCATGCTGTAGGGGAGTGCCGCATCCACCAGAGTCAATTCTTTCTCTTCCTCCACCAGATAACAGTTGACGGGAAACATCCGGGGTAAAAACGTCAACTGAGTCAAAAACTGTTCACGAAGTATTCGCATAGAAACTCCTCTCCATACTAGTGCCCCTTCAGGCAACTTTGATCTCGTTTTTCAGCAAGGCGGGGGCGGGATGGTGGGGCGGCTCCGATCTCTTGCAAAGAGCGCATAGCGAGACCGGGAACGGAGTGACCTTGGCGAGACTTGTGCCCTATGGGTACAAAGGCGAATCAAATCCCCACCATCCCATCCCATCTGTGATTTTCCACACAATGTTAGCTGAGGGGGCACTAGATAATAAGGTTAGTTTCATTATAACTAATGATATTAGTTTTGTATATGTAAATTGGACTGTTGATGAACCATAAAAATGGATGATGGGAACGAAACGACCCTTTCACTCTTCCCATTGCCCCATCGTAAAATATTGCTTGAGTGGGACGGCTACGATCTCTTGCAAAGAACGCATAGCGAGACCCGGGAGCGGAAAGCGACCCTGGCGAGACTTGTGCCCTATGGGTGCAAAGGCTCTTCACCGTCCCCCCATCCCGACCTTATTTTCTACCTAAAATATGGCTAAACATTACGCGTGATTTAAAAACTCAGTTTCGGAGTTTAGGGATCGGTTCTCCCGGGTCTCAATGAATCAGAATCAGCGGCAAAGAGGAGTTGTGTGCGATCCAAACCAACTTTTGATCCATTGTTTCTTCATCCCTTCTTAACTCCCGGTTAACATCCAAATCCCATAATCGAGTTGAACCTAATTCGGTTGGGAGGAATAAACCCATGTTCAAAAAAACAACCGTCATCGCTTTGACATTCGCGCTGCTTCTCTCCGCGCTGACAGTCGGTGTTCAATCTACATCGGTTCAAGCGGGCCCGGCAAAAGGAAAAAAAGTGGACAACGTCATCTTTATGATTCCCGACGGCTATTCTTCCGCTTATGCGACAAACTATCGTTGGTTTAAGGGATCAACCCCTGTCATGGACAACTATCTCGTTGGGATGATGAAAACCTACTCTGCCAACTCCAAGGTAACCGATTCCGCTGCAGCCGGTACGGCGATGGCCACAGGCACAAAAACAGATAACGGGAAGATCAGTGTATCTCCCGAGGGTAAAAATCTGAAAACGATTCTGGAGGCATCTGTGGACTCAGGCAAATCCTCCGGACTGGTAGCTACCTCGACGATCACCCACGCCACCCCCGCCGTCTTCGCCTCCCATGTGGCTTCCAGGGCGGATGAAGCGAACATCGCCCCACAACTTTTAACCAATGTGGATGTGATCCTGGGCGGTGGAAAACAGTATTTTACCCCTGAATCCAAGGGCGGAAAACAAAAAGAACGGAACCTGCTGAAAGAAGCCAAAAAGGACGGCTACCAAGTAGTCAACAACCGGAAACAGTTAATGTCCGCCGAAAATGAGAAGTTACTTGGACTCTTTGCTGACGATGCTTTGGCTCCCGAATTAGACCGGAAGGGTACGAAAGAACCCAGTCTGGCGGAAATGACCGACAAAGCGATTCAAACACTGGATCAAAACCGAAAAGGATTCTTCCTGATGGTGGAAGGAAGTCAGATTGACTGGGCGGGTCACGCCAATGACCCGGCTTGGGCCATGTCCGATGCGGAAGCCTTTGAAAAAGCAGTCAAAGTCGCGATTGATTTCGCCAAGAAAGATAGAAACACGCTGGTGGTGATCGTCGGTGATCACGACACAGGTGGAATGTCTGTCGGAGGTTACAATCAGTATGCCGCCAACCCGGAAGTTCTGCGGAACGTAAAGACCACAGGCGAGGGGATGGCCGCAAAATTAAATAAAGATCGCAGCAATGTGACAGAAGTGCTCAAAAGCGATGCTGGGATCGATCTGAAGGAAGAAGAAGTGAAGAAAATCAAATCCGCCGACGATCCGACCTCGGCGATCAACAAGGTGATCAGCCAACGGGCACTGGTGGGATGGACCACCGGCCAACATACCGGTGTCGATAATCCTCTTTATGCATACGGCCCGAAATCCCAACTGTTTGCGGGATTGAAGGACAATACGGATCTTCCCAAACTGATGGCAAAAGCGATGAAAGTAAAATTGAAAAACAACTGAGATAAAAAATGAGTCAACGATCCTGCCATGATGGCAGGATCGATTTCTTTTTTAGATTGATTAAACCGGAAGGATTCATTATATAAGAGATTTCAGGCGTGTTAATTAGCCATATTTTAGGCAGGAAATAGGGTCAGGATGGTAGGACGGTGAAGAGCCTTTGCACCCATAGGGCACAAGTCTCGCCAGGGTCGCTTTCCGCTCCCGGGTCTCGCTATGCGTTCTTTGCAAGAGATCGTAGCCGTCCCACCATCCCCGTCCCCTCAAGCCATATTTTACATGGGGGCAATGGGAAGAGCGAGAGGTCAGTTTCGTTTCTACCACCCATTTCCTGGTTAATCAACAGCCCTGAAGAGATTTTTCATTTTCGATTCATAGTCACGGTGGGACCCCAGCTTTCGAACCCCCGGTGGGGAAGCTATAATAATAACAAATCACTTTATTGGAGGGGACCTTATGTTAGAGTTGACGATCGATGAATCCGATGTTCTTTTAAAAGTAGCACACGCTCTATCCTCTGAAGTCAGAATCAATATATTGAAATTATTAAATTATAGGAAAATGAATGTGAACCAACTGTCAGAAAATCTTTCATTACCTGTTTCAACCATTTCCTTTAACGTGAGGATACTCGAAAAAGCAGGATTGATTTCTACGGAATTACAGCCGGCTTCCAGGGGAACCATGAAGGTTTGTACTCGAAACTTCGATGATATTCACATGGATTTAAACATGGCTACCGGATATAACAACCCGAAAAACTCCTATCAAATAGAAATGCCTGTAGGACATTACATAGACTCTGAAATCCACCCCACCTGCGGATTAATTAATACCAATGGGATTCTTAAACCTGAAGATGAACCTTCACTTTTCTATCATCCGGAACGGATGTCCGCCCAATTAATCTGGTTTAGAAAAGGCTATGTCAAATACCGATTTCCTTTTCTTGTGCCGGCAGATGCAAAGCTTGAGTCCATTCAATTTTCAGTGGAACTCTGTTCTGAAGCTCCTCGCTATGATCATGATTGGCCCTCTGATATTACTGTATCGATCAATGGAAATGAGGTATGCACTTGGACATGCCCCGGTGATTTCGGTGATAGAAGAGGAAGACTAAATCCACATTGGGTTCCTTCGATGCACACTCAGTACGGTTTGTTAAAAACATGGAAAGTCAATGAGAAAGGGACCTTTCTTGACGATATCAAGGTATCGGATGTGACTTTAGAGGACCTTCACCTGAAAGGGGAGAAGTCCGTTTCTTTCAAAATCGGAGTTAAGGCAGATGCCTCCAATATCGGAGGGATCAATTTGTTTGGCAAGGGGTTCGGGGATCATGATCAAGACATCCTCATGAGACTGATTTACTCTTAGCTCCCCTATCCATTCGTTGCAAAAGCTACGCAATGAATGGGTTCCCCGTTTCTCAATTTTCTAACAAGTGGGTTGACCCAAGGGCATGAAAGCGTTATATTTAATTCGATATAAATGTTTAAAACAAGTTTATTGTATTAAACACCGTATCAGTTATCATTAAACAACATAGAGAATCAGACGATGGACTGACTTCAGAGTTGTGGATTTAATGGAAGGTTTCATCCAGCCTTTCGCTCTTCCCCTCAGTCGTGTTGATTAGTCATATCTCAAGTGGGAAATAAGTCGGGATGGTGAGATGGTGAACAGCCTTTGCGCTCTTGGCAAGAGATCGTAGCCCTCCCACCATCCTCGTCCCCTCAAACAATATTTTACGATGGGGGCAATGGGCAGAGAGAAAGGGTCGTTTCGTTCCCATCATCCACTTTAGAGTTCATCATCAGCCCTGTCTTCCCCTTGGCTTCTGGGGAGTGGAATGGGGTAGATCCGATCTCTATAGGTGTAAAGGAACTCCCAACCTGCCCCCCAGCCAATGAATCCTGCTGTCCACCAATTTCATGAGGAGTGATGCAGGTGAGGAATAAACATTACACCGTGTTGCTATGTCTCATACTGTTGTGCGGTCTCATGTCAGGATGCTCCAATCTCGGAATCGCCTCCTCAGCAGATGACAAGATCGAGCTTGAATATTGGACCTTGTTTGGTGGTGGAGATGCCGAATTCATGAAGGAAATTGTTCAGAAATTTAACGAAACCCATCCTGATATTCATGTAAATTACATCCAATTATCCTTCGATGATTATTACACCAAGTTAGTCACAGGCATTGCGGCTGGAAAAGCACCTGAAATTGCGGTCTCACATACTTCAAATCTCCCACAGCTTGTTGAACTGGGGATTGTGAATGACCTCGATTCCGTTTCCAAGGATGTCGACTGGGACGGGTTCAATCAGAATGTTTTGGAGTCCACCACTTTCGATGGGAAACACTTTGCCATTCCCCTGGATACCCATCCGATCGCCTTCTATTACAACAAGAAACTTTTGCGGGATGCAGATCTGTTAAATGATCAAGGCCAGCCTGTATTTGAGGAGACGCCTGAAGGTTTCGTCAATTTTTTGAAAGCGCTTAAAAAAGAATTACCTCCAGACGTTGCTCCTATGTCCTTTCCCACTACAGGCGTCGATTCTTATAGACTCTGGTGGTCCTTCTACCATCAGCTTGGCGCAGACGACGTGCTGTCCGATGATTTAAGTTCGGCAGACATCGATCTGGAGAAAGCGGCGATAGCTACAAATTACACCAAAGATCTATTTTACAAACATCAGGTCATTCCATTGCATATATCTGATTTTTGCCGAACATTCCAAAGTGGAAAAGCCGCTACTTTCATATCCGGTGTATGGACAACGGGGATTTGGGAGGACACAGAAGGACTGGATTTCGGTGTGATCCCATTACCGACTATTTTCGATAAGCAGGCAGTGTGGGGAGATTCACATACACTGTTTTTACCCAAACAGGAGAAGCCTGACCAGGAAAAACAACAGGCCGCACTTACCTTCGCAAGTTTTGTTGCCGAAAACGGACAAATCTGGGCGAAGGCCGGGCATATCCCTGTAAAACAATCCGTCTATAAGAAAGAGGCCTTCAAAAAACTCCCTCACAGAAGCAAGTATGTAGAAGCCGCCGATCACGTGGTTTTTCCGAAACGATCCGCCGTAAACGCCCCGGTGGAAACCATTCTGAACAGAAACCTGGATGCCGTCCTGAATGGAGACGCACCGGCTGAAAAGGCATTCAAAAAAGCAGAGAAGGAGATTCAAGAGCTGTTGGAAAACTCCTTGCTTACACCGGATCAATCCTAAATCTCCTGGACATCGTGCAGAGAGAGGTGAATGGCAGATGAAAGGAACAAAATTGTCGGGAAATATAAAAGCAATTCCCTTTTTACTTCCCTTTTTCATTTTCTATGTTGTATTCACCATATTCCCGATCGTCAAAGGGCTTCAAATGAGTTTTTACGACTGGTCGCTGATTCAAAAAATGGATTTTGTCGGGTTGAAAAACTATATAATGATGTTTCAGGATCCCGACTTTTGGTCTTCGCTCTGGAACACGACTTTGTTTACGATTTTATCCACACCAACCATGATTGTACTGGGCCTTTCCCTGGCATTAATGGCCAATACCCGCTCGAAATTGCGCGGATTTTTCCGAGGGGCATATTTCCTCCCGTCGATTTTATCCGTATCTGTGATCTCTTATATCGCTATATTTATTCTGCAACCCTATACTGGGTTTTTGAATTCATTTCTACATCTGATCGGAATCGAAGGCGAGCCCTTGTGGCTGGCTAACTCCACACTTGCGTGGGTATCGATTGTCGGAGTCACCCTGTGGTGGACCGTTGGATTTAACATGATCTTATTTCTGGCAGCCTTGCAGGAAATTCCAGATTATTTGTACGAGGCAGCAAATATCGACGGTGCGACCCCCTGGCAAAAGTTCTGGAATATCACGTTTCCCCAATTAATCCCAATCGGCAGAGTCGTCTTGCTTCTGCAAATACTCTCTTCTTATAAAGTGTTTGCTCAGATCCTGTTAATCACTGGCGGCGGGCCGGGAACAACCACCCGACCACTCATTCAATATATTTATGAAACAGGATTTGATAAGTTTAACCTGGGCTATGCGGCGACCATGTCCTATGCACTGTTCTTCATCCTGCTGATCCTGTCGTTAATTCAACTGAGAAACCGGTCTGATTAGGGAGTGATATAGGTTGGAACCGAGAAAAGCGACTGCAGGTCACGTCATCTACACAAGGGCACAGAAAAAACCAAAATGGAACCCAGGCAATATCTTGCGCAACCTGATCCCGTTTATGACCGCTGTGCTCTTTATCATTCCACTCATCTGGATGTTTTTTGTATCTCTTAAAAAGCAGGGGAGCGGGATCGGCAATGTACTCCAATGGTTCGCCCCGCCTTATACATTTGAGAATTACGTCCATGTGATTATGGATACAGATGTGCTTAGATGGCTTGTAAACAGCCTGATTGTCGGCATCATCACGACCCTCGTTACACTCATCGTCACTTCACTGGCGGCCTTTGCCATCTCGCAGATTCAGTTCAGTTACAAGAAATTTATTTTCGTATTTTTTCTTGCTGGAATGATGGTTCCAGGCGAGGCGACAATTATTCCGCTATACCAGATTGTAAAAGACCTCAACCTGCTGGATTCATATGCCGGCTTGATTTTGCCCGGAATTGCTTCACCACTAGGTGTCATCATTTTAAAGAGTTTCTTCGACGGAGTGCCCAAAGAGGTGATTGAAAGTGCCAAAATGGACGGTTGTTCATTGTTTAAGATCTACTATAAAATAGTAGTCCCCCTCGCAAAGCCAGCCATCGCATCCATCGCGATTTTTACTTTCATCGGTTCCTGGAATAACTTTTTGTGGCCCTATCTGGCGATTTTCTCGGAAAATTTGTATACGCTTCCAATCGGTATCCCAACATTCAATTCTAACTATTCCCAGGATTATATTGTGCCGATGACGGTGAATGCGGTAGCTTCAATACCCGTGATCATTGCATTCTTTTTCTTCGAAAAACAGATTGTTAAAGGAATCAGTTTTACCGGGATTAAAGGGTGAAACGCAGGCGTGTTGATTAGCCCTATTTTAGGCAGGAAATAAGGTCGGGATGGTGGGACGGTGGAGAGCCTTTGCGCTCTTTGCAAGAGATCGTAGCCGTCCCACCATCCCCGTCCCCTCAAGCGATATTTTACGATGGGGGTAATAGAAAGAGCGAAAGGTCAATTTCGTTTCCACCACCCATTTCCCGGTTAATCAACAGCCCTAGGTGAAACAGATCCTATCACAATTAAAAGGGGTAGATATTGTGCAAACAGATCAAACCATTCCGACTCACTATCCGCGGCCGCAATTTAAAAGAAAAGAGTGGGTAAACCTGAACGGCAACTGGAATTTTGATTTTGACGACAAGGATTTAGGCGAACAGGAAAAGTGGTTTTTGAAACATCGCTATCACCGTGAAATTAGGGTTCCCTTCACCTATGAATCCAAAGCAAGCGGGATCGGTGAAGAATCCTTTCATCCCTATGTATGGTACCAGCGATCTTTTGAAGTTCCGGAGCTGGAACCCGAACAACGCCTCCTCCTCCATTTTAACGCATCCGACTACATAACGAAGGTGTGGGTGGATGGCCAGTTCGTTGGACGACATCAGGGGGGCTACACGAAATTCTCATTTGATATCACGAATTATCTACAAAATGCAAGGGAACACGAACTCGTCGTGAAAGTGGAAGACAGCCAGAGCTGCGATCAGCCTCGCGGCAAGCAACGCTGGATTAACGAAAACTTTGGGTGCTGGTATGTGCAAACAACGGGAATCTGGCAAACAGTCTGGCTGGAGTTAGTTCATGAAAGTCATCTCGAATCGGTGCAGATCACACCGGATATAGATACCAGCTCTGTTTCCTTTGTATATCAAGTGGCTGAACAAGCCAAACGGGATGATCTTCGCATTCAAACGGATATTTATTTTGAAGGAAAGCCGGTTAAATCATTCAGCCAACATGTGGACACTTCTTCCCCTGAATTAAAAGTGAATTTAGCAAGCTCCGCCGGTGGGGAATGGAAAGTGAAACTATGGCACCCACAGCATCCGCATCTGTATGATGTCATTTTTACTCTGTATCAGGGAGAAACCCTTGTTGATCGAGTTGAATCTTACTTCGGAATGCGGAAGGTATCCATTGAAAACGGTCAGGTCTTACTGAATAACTCACCAATCTATCAGAAACTCCTTCTAGACCAGGGATATTGGCCGGATACGATGTTGACCCCGCCGTCGGAAGAAGTGATGATTGAAGATATTGATAAAACCATCGAGATGGGCTTTAACGGAGTTCGCAAACACCAGAAAGTTGAAGATCCTTGCTTTTTATATTGGTGTGATAAAAAGGGACTGCTCGTCTGGTCCGAGGTGGCCGCTACCTACGAATTTTCTCGGGAAGCTATCGATAACTTTACTAAGGAATGGATCGATATTGTTCAACAGAACTATAACCATCCATCCATTATTACCTGGGTGCCTTTTAACGAATCCTGGGGTGTGAAAAACATCTTTACTGACGAAAGACAACAAAAGTTCACAGAAGCGATTTACTATCTGACGAAGTCTCTAGATGCCATGCGTCCCGTGATCGTGAATGACGGCTGGGAGCATACGGTATCTGATATTATTGCGCTCCACGATTATGAAGAATTCGGGGAAGTGTTTTCCCAGCGCTATGCCGACAAAGATAAAATTGTAAACAACGAGATATCACACAATCTGCAAAAGTTCGCGATGGCCAAGGGATACAACTACCAAGGTCAACCCATTATTATAAGCGAATACGGCGGGATTGCGTTCGAAGCTGAACAGGGTTGGGGCTACGGAAACCAGGTCGCAACAGAAGAAGAATTTTTGCGCCGTTATGAAGCGATCACAGCGGCCATCAAAAATTGCGAGTACATCTCAGGATATTGCTATACCCAAATTACAGATGTTCAGCAGGAAATTAACGGGCTACTCACTGAAGACAGAAAACCGAAAATCAGCCTGGAAAAGATTCGCAAAATCAATAGTTGATATCGAACTCACAGTGCTTGTCTAAGCACTGTGAGGTTTTTAATACTGCAACTGAAGGGGATGGGAGATGTGGAATTCGGCAAAGGGATGTCACGTATATTTAATATCTGTGACTGGATCATGAAATTAGCCATAGTTAATCTGCTATGGCTGGTGTTTACCATCGCAGGTTTGGTCATTTTTGGTGTAGCTCCAGCGACCGTGGCTATGTTTTCCGTGATCAGAAAATGGATCATGGGCGAAGAAGACATTCCAATTTTTAAAAGCTTTTGGAAGTATTATCGAACGGATTTTCTGAAATCAAATCTTCTGGGTCTTACTTTTTTCCTGATCGGCTGTATTTTGTATGTAGACTTAAAGTTTGCGCTGGATTATGAAGGTTCTTTTAGCACCGTTTTTCTTGTGCCGGTAATCCTCGCATGCGCCAGTTATTTATTGACACTTGCCTACTTGTTTCCCGTATTTGTTCACTACGAATGGCCTGGTTTTAAACAATGCATCCAAAATGCCTTTCTGATTGGCATCGCCCAGTTGCCCTCCACTCTTCTCATGATCGGCGGCGTTTTTTTATCTTATCTTCTCTTCCGATTTATGCCGGTGACGCTGTTGTTTTACTGTGCGAGCTTGATCGGTTATTTCCTTTACCGGAGCGCCCACCGGGCATTTCTGAAAATCGAGCGAGCAAAGGCCGCGGAAGAAATGTGATGATTATGATGACGTGTGTGCGATCCTGAGTAGGCAACACATCTCCCTCTCTAGAAGCGTTGTGATTTACATCGATCTTGGACGGTCAGGATGGGATTGCACCTATCGAACCCTATTTGATCGGTCATTGCGTGAAGCCGCATTATTCCGTTCAACAATGCGGCTTTTCTTAACAAATAGTTGTTTATTTTTACCAACAATTCATAAACAACCCAAAAAAAGTTGCAAAAAAGATGTTTTCGTTACTAAACAATCGCTCCCTATTCTTAAAAATCACTATTTTATTGATTTCACGATATTTTTTGCATCCACCAAAGATAATCCGTATCTCTCCCTTAATGTTTTAATCGTCTGTATCTCTGTCATTGACTTCATCATTTCATTTGCTTCCACTTTCAAATCATCATATTCGGAAGTCCTTGCGAATGAATCATTTAAACTATCGTCTATTCTATTGATTACACTGCTAAATGCAATAACAACAGGAAATAAAGATAGAATTACAGCAATCCATTCAACCACAGTTTTAAGGGCTCCTTGAAGATGAAAAACATCATGTATCAGATAATTAGCGAGTTGGATCAGTCCGAACACAATGGCAACAGATACGATAAACGAAAATACAACTAACATGATCTGGGACACTGACAACCGTTTCAACTTTTTAATCTTGCCGTTGCCAAGCGAAAAACAAAGAAAAGCTGCAGATAATAACACTAACTGCCAATCCGTATATCCATACCAAACCCATAAAGCAACCATACCCCAAATTAAAATCCATCCGGTTAGATTGAAAAATTTTATATTCATTTCAACAACATTCCCCTTTTGGCTGGCGTTACACAAGATAACTATAGAAAATTGATCTGCCTATACAGTTCCTTGTCCAGACAGATAACTTTTTTATTACTCAACATAATCTGGCCCGTTTGCGCTATACTCTTATCTTACTTTTACCATAAGAAACCCCTTTAGACAAATTTCGTCTAAAGGGATAAAACGGTGCAACTTTATTTTAAACGGTACGACTTTTTTCACTCAATAACATTGAAGAGGCAATAGTTCCCCCTTACTCCACCGTCACGCTCTTCGCCAGGTTACGCGGCTTGTCGACGTTGAGGCCGCGGGCCACTGAGACGTGGTAGGCGAGGAGCTGGAGGGGGATGACCGCCAACACCGGAGTGATGAAAGGAAGCGTTTCCGGGATGGTGAGGATCTCATCGACGGACTTGCCCACTTCCGTGTCTCCCTCTAGGGTGAGACCCAGGACATGGGCACCTCTCGCCTTTACCTCGATGATGTTGGATACCATTTTATCCCGAACCGCTTGTTGGGTGGCCAGAGCGATCACCGGGATCCCCTCCTCGATCAGAGCCAGGGACCCGTGCTTCAATTCCCCTGCGGCACAGGCTTCCGAGTGGATGTAAGTGATCTCCTTCAGCTTCAGGGAGCCCTCCATCACCACCGCAACATCCAAACCCCGTCCAATAAAGAAAAGATCCTCGTGGTCGGCGATCCTGCGGGCAAAACGCTCCACCGATGCCGTGTCCGCCAAGAGGCGCCGGATCTGTTCCGGCAGGCGAAGCAGGGCGGTGGCGGTAGCGGATAATTCTTCCCTGCTGAGGGTCCCCGTGACTCGGGCCAGATGCAGACCCAAAAGAGTGAGGGCGACCAACTGAGTAGTATACGCCTTGGTGGAAGCGACAGCAATCTCCGGACCGGCCCAGGTCATTAAGACTTCATCAGCCTCCCGGGCCACACTGCTGCCCACCACGTTGGTGATGCCCAATACCTTGGCGCCGCCTTTTTTGGCTTCACGAAGGGCAGCCAAAGTATCTGCGGTCTCTCCCGACTGGCTGATGACGATCACTAAGGTAGACCGGGTAATCAAGGGATCCCGATACCGGTATTCCGATGCCACATCCACCTCTACCGGGATGCGGGTCCATTTTTCCAGCACCGTTTTACCGACCAGCCCGGCATGGTAGGCTGTACCACAGGCCACCAGATGAATCCGGTCAATCTTCTTCAGCTCTTCTTCCGTAAAGTTGAGTTCCCGTGACAAATCGACGATGCCGTCCTTCACCCGACCGGCCAGGGTATCCCGGATCGCCCGGGGCTGTTCAAAGATTTCCTTCTGCATGAAATAATCATAGCCATCTTTTTCAGCAGTAAGAGCATCCCAAGTCACATGGAGGAGCTCCTTGTCGACGGACTCTCCATCCAGGGTGGTCAGCTCCATCCACTCCCGAGTGAGCACGGCCATTTCCCCGTCTTCCAGCACGTACACATCTCGGGTGTGTTCCAGAATGGCCGGGATATCCGAGGCAATAAAGTTTTCCCCGTCTCCGACACCGATGATCAAGGGACTGGCCAGGCGAACTGCCACGATCTTGTCCGGCTCTTTGCGGCTGATGATGGCCAGGGCGTAAGCTCCCCTCATCCGTCGAACCGCACGGCGGACTGTGGACACCACATCCCCATCATCCAGATCCGCCAGCAGATGGGCGATCACTTCGGTGTCTGTCTCCGAGATGAAAGTGTGCCCTTTTTTCTGAAGCTCTTCCTTCAGCTCCAAATAGTTTTCAATAATCCCGTTGTGAACCACGGCAAATTGTTGTCCTCGGTCCAGGTGAGGATGAGCATTTTCATCAGAAGGTTTTCCGTGGGTCGCCCAACGGGTGTGACCAATCCCCACTTGTCCAAGCAGGGAGCGGGCTTGCAACCGCTCTTCCAAGGTGGACAGAGGCCCTTTTGTCTTTTCCACTTCCATTTTCCCCTCATGGCAGAGAGCGATGCCTGCCGAATCATACCCACGATACTCCAGTTTGCGGAGCCCTTCCACCAGAATCTCCCGAGCTTGTTTCGATCCGATGTATCCTACGATTCCACACATGTTTCTCCAACCCCCTGAAAAATGAACAGGGCATGGCCGCTTCCCTCAAGGAAAGCGGCACCCCATATCACCATGGTTTTGCCGCTGTCTCCGGAAGCAGGCGATTTTTTTCTGTTTGGATCCGAAAACGGCGTTCGTTGTCGATCTGCTCCTGATGCCATCCATCACTTGCTGTCGGGATGGCGCACCGTACTAGAACTTTTGTGGGATGGGTCACCCCGTCCTTTTGTGTTCCAGTCCATCGGCTCCGGTGCCGAGCCGGGAGGGATCCGCCGAAACCTCGATTCCCCTCCACCTCGTCAACTGCAGCTCTCCTACCGCAGTCCTGGCGCTTCACAACCTTCTCTAATCCTAGACTCGCTGTCCTTGCCCCCATCACCTCCTCATATGCTACTTCTATATGCTATGCAAGAGACTTCACTTTGTAAAGTAAAAAAATCGTGAACCGACCGAAGGAGATAAGTTAAGGTTCAACATCAGCCGTTAAGATCTAGATACCGAGAAGCAAGTCATTCTTATAGGAAGGTTGGACAATGTTCACAATCGATGAATTGAATACGATCCAAAATTGCGCCAAAGAGGGATGACCGAGCCACAATACCTCATCCAAGGGACAATCTATGGAATAAATAATGTTACATATACCAACTTCAGCGTCCTTTACCCCAGCGATTTAAACCTTTCCCAAAGGTAGCTTCTAATGTGAGAAAAGGCCGCATCCCTCCCTTAGGGAATGCGACCTTTTCAATAGTAGTTCATGACCAGTTCACCCATGGACATGATGATGAAAATTTCTCTTTCATATTCGGGAATCTGGCTTTGAAATATATTTGCCGCTGGGGTTTATTCTAGGATCGTACCCGATGACAGATATACAATTGTTAGCGGAAAAACGGGACTTCTTTCACTCCAACCAAACGGGCATAAACAAAAAGTTGGCCTTTATGATGAACCTCGTGATCATACATTGCAGTCAGATAATTTTTCTTTGGTCCTTTAAGTTTTGGGATCGATGAATGATTTTGGGCCTCCAAATCTTCATCATTCAAGGATTCGTATGCAGCCTTTGTCTTCTCTGTGAAATCCTTCACCGCTTGGCGTATCTCTCCCATCGTCTTACATTCAGGAATGTCTGGTGGAGCAAACTCTTCGGTTTTGACCATCGAAACGAACACTTCATTCCATCCAGCCACATGCAATGCAAGTTCCCCCAGTGTCATCGCTCCATCCCATGGTCTGAAGTCCATATGTTCGTCATCGATGGTTTCCAGTAATTCCTCCAACACATTCCGATGTTGTAACCATTCATTCATCATTTGCTTTGCTTGTCCCATTTAAATTCCTCCCTGATGGGATTTCGTTACCAAACCTATCCCTTTAAAACCGGGTGTTGTCACTCTATTAAACATAGCACTTTTCAAAGTCATTTCTTTCGCAGCACCACCAGGTTGGCATTCAACCCCTCCGGGATTGAGTCCGTGATCAATTGGACGGGCAGGACAGGACTGAGATCGAAGGCCGGACTGAAATGACGCTCCACCGCCTCTGGAGTGACGAGGACGAAACTTTGCCCTTCCCATTGCACTTCCCTGCATCCCCGGAGCAGTACCTTGCCTCCCGGCTTTAACACCCGGGCCAATTCGGCGGCGTAGCGGGGACGATCTTCTTCCCCGATCATGTGAAAACAGCCCCGGTCATTCACCAGATCCACGGATGCATCAGCCACCGGCAATTCCAGAGCATTCCCTTGCTTCCAATCCACCTGGACCCCCGCCTTAGTAGCACGGTCTTGGGCGATCTGGAGAGCTGCCTCGCTCAGATCAACACCAGTGGCATGAAAGCCTTGTCCCGCCAGAAAGATCGCCTCCCGCCCCGCTCCACAACCCACATCCAGTGCCACCGCCTCCGACGGCCATGAACCTGCGGCAACAAAGGCAACCAACTCGTTGGAAGGATGGGAATAATCCCAGTGTTGGCGGTAGTCTCCGCTGGTATAGTAAGCGTTCCACTCCTCGGCTGTTTTGATGCTCATAAACCATGTCCCTCCCCTGTTAAAAGAACTCCCACCTCCTCTGTATTCTACAATCGTCAGCCCCCATCCTTTCCCAAGTGATAATATAGGTCGATCATCTAATGCAGAAGGACTTTCCCGTTAAAGTAAAACCTCCAAACATACTCTAAACGGCCATGTAACTGAACAGACTACCGCTGCCGGAATGTCGACAGCTTAGAGACATTATTTTGATAGGCGTAATCAGGCGTGTTGATTAGCCATATTTTGGGTGGGGAGATCGTGTTCACCCATGCGACCGTTGCCATCCGGCAAGGAAGTGAAAACTGGCCGCTCCAAATCTGACCATCGGGCAGGGGCAAAGCCTTACGGAAGCAACACAGGGAAGAATGTTGCCCCTAAACGCCCTCTCTCCAGATTCTCCACTGGGTAGGATGGCTACCTTTATTCCAGGGCTTCAGCCCATCGAGATTGTAGTGCCTGTGGCGCAAAGGTCGCTTTGGCAGCACACGACTCCCTTCCGCTGCCCATCTTCCGGTTAATCAACAGCCCTGACCATATGTATGTTGCGTTTTATAGGACGTATTCCAAAATCAGATTCACCTTCCCGCTCGGATTCGCCGCCTTCTCGTCAGGGTGTCAATCGTCACTGCAATGAGGAGGATGCTACCCTCGACCAAATATTTCGTACTTGACGGGGCACTCAGCAAGTCCATCCCATTTTCCACGCTACCCAGTACCAAGGCACCTGCCAAAGCATTATACACACTTCCCCGACCGCCAAATAGACTAGTTCCCCCAATAATGGCCGCTGCAATGGATAATAATAACAAGTCACCTGTTCCCGTAGCAGGAGAGGCTGCCCCTAATCTGGATGCACCCATAATTCCCCCGATCGCTGCAAGGCCTGAAGCGAGAATAAAGACACTGATTTTGACCGATTTGACCTGAATTCCTGCACGCCGGGCTGCTTCCGTATTCCCGCCCAATGCATAGATGTGGCGTCCAAATACCGTAGACTGTGTGATCCATCCAAACACAAAAACTAAAACGATCAGAATTAGCGCGGATAAAGGAATCCCCTTATACAAATTCAGAACCCCAACCACGGCGACAGTCACTGCCACAATCCCGCTCAGACTCAGTATCAATTGATTAAAAGGGCGAACCGGCAACCCTTTACTTGTACGACGTTTCCGCGCTCTCAGGTTGATGCCTGCATAGATGGCAACCGTTGCGAGTCCCACAATCCATCCTAACCATCCTGGGAGATAGGTATCGGAAATCGCCAACAGTGTCGGATTAATCACCGGAACCGTTCCGGTGTCCCCCAGAAGCGCTAATAAAATTCCCTGATATCCCAAAGAGCCAGCCAGTGTCACAATAAATGCCGGCACCCCGATCATTGTGACCCAGAACCCTTGAAAAAGACCAATGACCACTCCGGCGAGAATGGCAATCCCAATCGCTGCGAGGGCACCCACAGGACCCGTCCAAACCGTGGCCAGTATGACAAGGATTCCAGCAGAAACTCCGCTGACCGCAGCGATCGATAAGTCAATTTCCCCCAACAAAAGGACAAACGTGACACCAATTGCCAGCGTCCCAATCACGACAATTTGTTGTACGAGATTGGATAGATTGCGCGGCTCTAAAAAATGAGGGTTCAACATTTGAAAGGCGATCCATATCACAATCAATGCCAATATCACCGGCAAAAGTCCCAGTTCGCCTCCCGCGATCCGCTCCCGGATGGAAGAGAACAGACCCTCATCAGAGGAAAGTTTCCTGTTTTCCGACTCTTTTTCCGTCGAGATCATCGACACTTATACCCCAACCTTTCCTGCGGCACCGGTAATGGCTGCAACCACTTCTTCACGGGTTACGGTATCCTTATGGAAATTGGCAATGGTCTCTCCCAGTCTCAGTACCGTAATTCGGTCGGCAACCTGAAACACGTCACTTAAATTATGAGAAATGATAATCACTGCAATCCCTCGGTCAGCCAGCTTCCTGACCAACTCAAGTACGGACTGGGTTTGAGCAACCCCCAGTGCGGCGGTCGGTTCGTCGAGAAGAACCAATTTCGATCCCCAAAGAACTGCCCTCGCTACTGCCACCGTTTGCCGCTGTCCTCCAGAAAGACTGGCTACCGGCGTGGTCAGCGAAGGTAGGTGAATTCCGAGGGAATCCAACACTGGAATAGCCTGTTTTTCCATCTCCTCTTTATCGACAACGGAAAGCACCCCTGGAATTAAAGTTCGCCTCAATTCCCGACCGAGAAAAAGATTGGAGACAATATCCAGGTTGTCACATAAAGCCAAATCCTGATAGACCGTCTGGATCCCCCATGATTCTGCGACGTCGGGGCCACTTAATTTCGCAGTTGTCCCCTGGATCAAAATTTCCCCTTCATCCGGTTGATTGACGCCGGAAATCATCTTGATCGTTGTCGATTTTCCAGCCCCGTTGTCTCCTACCAGAGCCAGCACTTCACCGGAAGCGACTTGGAGATTGACTCCATTTAACGCTTGTACCGCCCCAAACCGCTTTCGTAGATTTTGCACACGTAACACCACTTGTTGATTTTTCTCATCACTCACAGTTCTCCCTCCTCTAAAAGATTTCTCAGGGGGATCCGTGTCCCCCTGAGAAAATAAATTAATGTTTCGGACATTTATTCGCAGCTTCGCCAGTACAAACTTTGTCCCATGTTGTATATCCGCCTTGGATGACTGTATCTGCCATGTTTTCCTTCGTTACAGCAATCGGATCTAACAGAATGGAGGGAACATCCGTCATTTTGTTGTTGGTTTTACCATTGACCAAGCCTTTGGGAGGCTTTTTACCTTCTGCTAAAGCGACTGCCAATTTAGCGGCTGCAGTCGCTTCTTTTTTAACATCCTTATAAACGCTCATCGATTGGTAACCCAGCACAATATTCCTCAAACCGTCATCTGTGGCATCCTGTCCGGTCACCGGTACTTTCCCAGCCAATCCCTGTGCTTTTAAGGCTTTAATCGCAGCCCCTGCATTGCTGTCATTCGCCGCCAACACCCCGTCCACCTGATTATTCAACTTGGTTAGCGCCTGCTCCGATTCACGTAAGGCATGATCCGCTGACCAATCAGGAGTGTAGCTTTCGTAACCGTTCTCCAAGGTTCCATCCTTGAACAAGGGATCCAGGATATTATGAGCACCTTTCCTGTATAACAGCGCATTGTTGTCGGTCTGCGCCCCGTTGATCATGATGACCTTTCCGCCTTTTTTGGTGTTGTCAGCAAGATACTTTCCTTGCAATTCACCGACTTTCTCATTGTCAAAGGAAATATAGTAGTCTACCTTTGCGTTGAGGATCAGGCGGTCATAGGATATCACTTTGACGTCTGCTTCATGTGCTTTTCTGACAATGGTGGCAGCAGCTTTGGAATCCTGCGGATCCAGAACGAGTACTTGTGCTCCATCTGTGATCGCAGATTCAGCCTGTTTTTGTTGTGCCTGTGAATCCCCCTGTGCGTTTTGGTAGATCACTTCCACATCCGGGTTCAATTTTTTAACCGTCTTCTCAAAATTGGGTTTATCCTGACTTTCATAACGAGCCGAGGTCCCCGTTTCCGGGAGAAGAAGCGCAACCTTTAAGTCTTTATCTTTCCCCGCATCCGAATCACCACTTGCGTTGCAACCCGTAACCGCCATCAACAGAATCCCTACGAATAGAAAAACCCAGAATTTCTTATGAAGTCCCACCTAAACCCCCCCTAATTTTTGAGTTACTGAACACCGACATCGCAAGACCCGAAAGCGAAGCGCCCTGGGCATGACTTTTGTCTGTGTGAGTCTCTTTGATGTTAATCCCAAAACAAAACCTTCTGACATCTAGGAATTTTATCTGGACAGAACATTTTTCTTGGAAAAAGAGTCAACTGCTTTATGTACTTTAGTGTAAAACGCCGACAAAACTTTCGGAATCATCGTATCATCCTGAATCTTTGTTTGTCAACTGTCCGAACAAAGCTTATAATGTTTTTTCAGGCCTCTGACAGGTTGAAGCAAGGAATCAAAGGACCGAAGCGTCCCTCGCCATACAAGAGAAAAACTTCGTTTAGAGGGAGGAATAAACCATGGTGAAAAAGACAGGCAATCACAAGCTGGTGAAACAAATAAATAAATCTCTTGTTCTCGACATCATTAAAAGCCAGAATGTCATCTCTCGGGCCGAAGTTTCTCAACGATCCGGCTTGAACAAAGGGACAGTGTCGGCACTGGTCCAAGAATTGATCGACAGTCACTTCATCTGCGAAATGGGACCCGGACCCTCCAGCGGAGGGCGGCCTCCGGTGATGCTCTCGTTTAACCAACGGGCGGGTTACTCCATCGGTATCGATTTAGGAGTAAATTATATCCTTGGGATCTTAACGGATCTGCAAGGGAATATCGTTCAGGAACAATATAGAAAACTGACCCATTTTACTTTTGACCGTGTCGTACAACAATTAATTGCAGTCATTGAATGCTTAATCGATACCACTCCGGATAGCAACCTGGGGATCATCGGAATCGGCATCGGTGTCCCTGGAATGGTCGATCCTGCGGGAACCATTTTATTTGCTCCCAAATTTAATTGGGGAAGTGTCAATTTAAAAGAAAAAATAGCAGACCGCTTTCACTTTCCTGTCATTATTGAAAATGATGCAAACGCGGGGGCTTACGGTGAAATGCTGTATGGAGCGGGAAAAAATATTTCCAATCTCATTTATGTCGGTGTCGGCGGTGGAATCGGAACCGGTGTCATCCTCGATCATGAACTCTATAAAGGGACCCAGGGAATCGGGGGCGAAATGGGGCACGTGACCATCGAGGCTAACGGAAAAAGATGTCGTTGTGGGAATCGAGGGTGTTGGGAATTGTATGCATCCGAAAGCGCTCTGTTAGAGGCGGCAAGACAGCTTCCGGATTTCGAAAAGGAATCTGAATTAGATATGGACAGGTTAGTGCAAGCAGCACATAAAGGTCATCCCGAGATCCTTCATCTGTTGAATCAAGTGGGTCAATATTTAGGAGTCGGGTTAACCACTATCGTGAATACCTTTAATCCCGAATGGATTATTATCGGCAATCGCTTCTCGAAAATCCGCGACTGGATCCAAGATCCCATTCAACGAGTACTGGAACAACGACTGTTACCCGATCATCGGAAACATCTGACGGTCACATTCTCAGCTCTCGGGATTTACTCCTGTGCCCTTGGCTCCTCCTCCCTCCCCATCTCCAACTTCTTCGCCCGGGATAAAGTCACCGTGGAATAGTGTTGTTGTAAAAGACGCAGTCTCCTCTCTATGACCTCTGAAATCAAATTTCTGATCCCCCTATGTATGAGTAGGCCGGATCCGTCAGGGGGATGTTTCCCCCTGAACAGGGAAAATCAGTGGCACAATCAGTGGTAATGATGGGAATGTCCCGCTGATTCCGCCTCCACCTTACACAGAATTGAATCATCATGCTGATGGGCAGACGTTTCTAATTGAATGGTCATGTGGTGGATATTTTGCTGTTCCAGGTCCTGTTCGATTTGACGGAGCAATCCTTCACTCTCTGCTATGGACAACTGGTCATCTACCACTGCTACATGGCAAGAAAGTGCATTTAACCCACTTGTAACAGACCAAATATGCAAGTCGTGCACACTGTGTATACCTTTTGTATTCTGTATGGTCTGAATCACATCGTCTACATTGACATTATCCGGTGTCCCTTCCATCAGGACATGAAGAGCAGATTTGGTAACATAATAGCCACTGCGTAATACCAGTGCGGCCACGATCACACTTGCCAGCGGATCCGCCCAGCCCCATCCGAAAAAGATGATGAGTAGTGCAGCGATGATGGCACCCAGAGACCCCAGCATATCGCTAATGACATGCAAGTATGCCCCACGCAAGTTCAAGTTTTTTTCTACATCCGCTCCACGCATCATAATCCACGCAACAAGGATATTAATCAGCAATCCAATGAAGGCCACCAAGAACATTCCGCCGGAAGCCACTTCAGGGGGATTCTGGATACGATCAATGGCTTCGTAAAAAATGTAAATCGCAATGAAAATCAATGTCAATCCGTTAAGAACAGCCGCCAATATCTCAAATCGCTTATATCCATAGGTTTTACTATGGTTCGCCGCCTTTTCTCCAAATGTAAAGGCCAGCAACGCGATCACCATTGATATAGAATCACTTAACATATGACCCGCATCTGCCAACAAGGTGAGACTATTGGTAAGAAATCCACCGATAGCCTCAACAATCATGTAGAACGTAATAATCAACAAGCTGATCCATAATACCTTTTTATTTGCAACATGTGTATGGTTGTGTCCATGATCGTGTTCCATGTTGATTCCTCCTCACTCAATGATGCAAAGCATGCTGAATGGCCTGCTTCAGTAAATTCATGACATGTTCGTCATCCTCCGAATAAAATAACGTTCTCCCATCCCTTCTATATTTGACTAACCTTAAATTTTTCAGGAAACGCAATTGATGAGAGACGCTCGATTGGCTTAAATTTAATGTCTCTGCTATATCATTGACGGAGTGCTCCCCTGTACACAATAGATTTAAAATGCGAATTCGAGTGGGGTCACTCAATGCTTTGAAGGTTTGAGAAACGACAAACAACGTTTCATCATCCAAGTGTTGCTCCTCTTCATGAAAAATCTGTTCATCTTTCTTCTCCTCAGACATCAAAAAACCACCTCGATAAATTTGATTTCTGTCCCAATCGCTCATCCTCTTCACTCATTCCCATGATTCCAAACTACATCATCCGGTTCATAGAAAAATCTTGAACAAGCATTCACTCCCCATATATGAACATATAATCATATATTATGATAACTGAAAGTGGACTCCATTGTCAATGCATGAATTTGCAGAAATGAATAGACCCGACCAGGGCTGTTGATTAACCAGAAAATGGGCAGCGGAAGGGAGTCGTGTGCTGCCATAGCGAGACCTGGGAGCGGAAGCGACCTTGGCGAGACTTGTACCCTATGGGTGCAAAGCGACCTTTGCGCCACAGGCACTACAATCCAAAGGAGCTGAAGCTCTAGATTAAGGGTTGCCATCCTACCCAGCGGAGAATCTGGAGGGAGGGCGTTTAGGGGCAACCTCTTCCCTGTGTTGCTTCCGTAAGGCTTTGCCCCTGCCCGATCGGAAGATTTGGAGCGGCCAGTTTTCACTTCCTTGCCGGATGGCAACGGTCGCGTGGGTGAACACGATCTCCCCACCCAAAATATGGCTAATCAACACACCTGAGACCCGACCCATCTAGGCAAGAGAAATCACGAACCATACTGGCAGGGCTGTTGGTTAACCATAAAGTGGATGATGGGAACGAAACGATCCTTTCGCTCTCCCCATTGCCCCCATCGTAAATATTGCTTGAGGGGACGGGGATGGTGGGACGGCTACGATCTCTTGCAAAGAACGCATAGCGAGACCCGGGAGCGGAAAGCGACCCTGGCGAGACTTGTGCCCTATGGGTGCAAAGGCTCTTCACCCTCCCACCATCCCGACCTTATTTCCTGCCTAAAATACGGCTAATCAACACGTCTGGATTATTCCCTAACTAATGAGGTGAACTGAATTGCGTCTCGGCCACAGAAAGAGTTACAAAAGGATCAATCCACAATCATTGTGGAGTAGATGACAGTCTCCTCCACCTTCAGTTCAGGCCTTTTATAACCTTGCGGTACACGCGGCTATGAAAAAATAATAAACCGACCGTCATCTGTATCGGTCGGTTCAGTTTCAGATTTCGTCTGTCAGGAGAGTTGGCTCCGGATCACATCGGCAATATTGTCGACATAAGACTCCAATTGCTCTTTGTCCGGCCCTTCCGCCATGACCCGAATCAGAGGTTCTGTACCTGAAGGACGCACCAGTACGCGTCCGTCCTCCCCGAGGGCCTCTTCCACTTCTCGGATCTTGCCCATGATCTGCTGATTCTGATCCCAATGTTCCTTCTCCTTGACGGATACATTCACCAGAATTTGCGGATAGCGGGTCATAGTTTGAGCCAGCTGGTTCAAAGTGGTTGCCTTCTCCTTGACGACCCGCAACAATTGCAAGGCGGTCAGCATCCCATCTCCAGTGGTATTATAGTCAAGGAAAATAATGTGGCCGGATTGCTCCCCACCGAGATTAAAACCGCCCTGGCGCATTTTTTCCATCACATAACGGTCGCCCACTTTGGTTTGTTCGGTTCGAATCTCCATGGATTCCATCGCTTTGTACAGACCGATGTTACTCATGACAGTGGTGACCAGGGTATCCTCCTTCAGCTCCCCCTGTTCTTTCATGAAATCAGCACAGATACAAAGGATCTGATCCCCATCCACCAACTTTCCCTCTCCATCCACAGCGATCAATCGATCGGCGTCACCGTCAAAGGCAAGCCCCAGATGTGCGTTCCGGTGCAAAACTTCCTGCCGCAACCTTTCCGGATGGGTAGACCCGCAATCCACATTGATATTGACTCCATCCGGATCTGCACACATGGCGGTCACATCGGCTCCCAGATCACGGAGGAGCATCGGTGCCAACTGGGAGGCGGCCCCATTGGCACAGTCAACCACGATATCCATCCCGCACAAATCGGTCTGAATGGTGGATTGCAGATGTTGGAGATAGAGCTGATATGCATCCTTCCGGTCTTCCAAGCGACCGATCTGTGCACCCACGGGCCGGGGAAGCCGATCCTTCTCCTCATCTAGCAAAGCTTCGATCTCCGCTTCCAGGGAATCGAACAGTTTAAAACCATCGTGACCGAAAAACTTGATTCCGTTATCTTCGAAGGGATTATGGGAAGCAGAGATCATCACACCTGCGTTGGCCTTCAGCTCCTGGGTCAACCAAGCCACACCTGGTGTGGTGATCACCCCGAGGCGGGCCACATTGACTCCGATGGAAAGCATCCCCGCCACCAACGACGATTCCAACATCTCTCCAGAAAGGCGAGGATCCCGTCCTACGAGTACTAAAGGTGTTTTGTCTGGATCATCATTGCGGTTCTGTTGTGTCAATACATAGGCGCCAGCCCGCCCCACTCGATAAGCCAATTCTGGGGTAAGCTCCCGGTTGGCTACTCCTCGGATGCCATCGGTACCAAAGTAATTTCCCATGTTTCTCCTCCTTGTGCTCCATCTATCTCTATTCCACCCGTACGGTCACTGTTGGAGATGGACCCTCCGCCATCCGGATGAAATCCGGCGTTTCCACCAGAACAGGAACCTCGTATTCTCCCGGTTTCTTTTGTTTCGACAGATCGACATAGGCTTTCAGATCTCCTGGTTTCAACCCTTTCAGCCGACGGGGAGCGCCGAACAACGTGAGATCCACCTGGTTTCCACTTACGATCTCCACCTGTGCTTCTCCTTTGGCTCCCCTGATTTCCACCGGGAGATTTTGAAAGGTCTTTTCTTTCCCCTTGACCACTTTGACATCCAATGTAATCTGCTCAGGCTTCACTTGGACGGCGTCACCACCGACGGGAATTTCCATCACGATGGTCCGGTTTCGGTTCATACCCGACAAATCTAACACAGGCCCCGGATACGTTTTTAGTCCAGTAAGGTAATTTTTCGTGCCATATACCGTCACCTGATCCGGTTCTGTCTTGACGCTCTCCACTGCCCATTCTTTTGGGGGAACACCGGAATATTGTACCGTCAAGGGGAGTTGCACATGTGGGCTGGCCACGGGAATCTCCACATCCACCTTCTGCGGATGGACTTCGATCCCGTTGAGTTCACCATCCTCTCCGTATACTTGTAACGATACGGATCTGGAGATCGTTTCTGTCGCCCCTTCAGCATTTACCACCGCTCGAACCCTCCGCACCTTTTCCAGGTCAGACCGGGTCCCTTTCACCTCGACCCGCTCCGGCTTGGCTACCGGTTTTCCCACCTTATAGCCCGGCTTGGGATGTCCGATCACTTCTGTCTCCACAGGAATCACCCGGCTCCGTTTGGACTCCAGGGTGACCTCTACCCTTTGTGGACGTACCTCCGCCTCCACCCCACCGGGAACCCCTCTTACCTTCACCGGAAGATCCCGGTGGATTCCTTCTTTTTGGTTGCGAAGGTCGACATAGGCTTCGAAGTGGGAGGGAGTGACCCGCTTCATGGAGGGGATGTGCCCGCGGAGATAGAGATCCACCGAATCAGGCATTTTACGGATGGCCAATCGATCTTCATCGTAAAGAACCGTCAAGGGAACATGGGTTACAATATGGTCGACTTGTTTGCTATGAAAGAGATTGCCTTCATCGTTGACGATCAACCAAAGCATGACAGCCAATAAAAGGGCAACCAGTTTGATCACATTGTTGTTCTGGAGCCATTTATCCATCCTTGTCCCCCTTCCGGTTCCAGAAGGACGTCTGCCGACCGGAGGGCTTCAACTCCTCGTACAGACGGGAGAGCATCTCTTCTTCCGAAAGACCCCGCTCCAATTGTCCCTGCATCGCCAAGGAGATCTGCCCGGTTTCCTCGGAGACGATGATGACGACCGCATCCGTCAACTCACTGATCCCCATTCCAGCTCGGTGACGGGTGCCCAATTCGTTGCTGATGAAAGGATTTTCCGACAAGGGTAAATAGCAGCCCGCCGCTGCAATGCGATCCTGCCGAACGATTACAGCACCATCATGGAGGGGAGCCTTCGGTGTGAAGATATTGATGAGGATTTCCGAGTTCAGATCGGCATCCAGATTGATTCCCGATTCCACATAGTCAGACAGACCGGTCCGCCTCTCGACCACAATCAAAGCACCGATCCGCCGCTTCCCGAGATAGGAGACCGCTTTGACCATATCCCCCACAATCCGTGTGACCATCTGTTCATCTTCACCTACACCTCGGTTAAAAAAGCGTCCCCGTCCAAGTTGTTCCAGGGCACGACGAAGTTCCGGTTGAAAGATGATAATCACCACAATAATACCCCAGGAGAACAGATTTTCCATCAACCACTGCAGGGTGGACAAGTGGAACAGACTGGACAACATCCAGACCGCCAGAACCACAGAAATCCCTTTCAGCAATTGAACCGCCCGGGTTCCTCTGACCAGCATCAACAACTTATAAATCATATAGGTGACGATTAAGATATCGACAATATCATTCACATATTGGGTGATCCCATCCAGTTTGCTCATCGGACCCCTCCACAGCCCCAACAGTCCATAGTATGCTACCAGCCGCTTGGGCAAAATACCTTCTTATCTCTCCATTATGCGGTAAGAAACCAAAAAAAGAAATGCCCAGGGGAAAAAGACTCCCGAGGGCGTGGTATCGACAGATCAATAAGTAGGTATAAGTTGTTTGACGAGGGCTTTTCTCCCGCGATGCACTCGGGTTTTAACCGTGGTGACAGGCATAGATAATGCTTCACCGATTTCCGCTAGAGGCATTTCCTTCATATATCTCATAAACATGACCGACTGATAATGACTGGGAAGCTCATGCATCGCCCGCCGGACTTCTCGCCGCTGTTCCCTCTCAAAAAAGTGTTCCTCCGGAGTTTTATCAGTAGCAGGAATGAATTGGTACAGACAGCATTCCTTTCCCCGATCCAAGGGGGCATCCAAATAAAATTCGGCCTTTTTCTTGCGGATCCGGTCGATACAAAGGTTGCTCGCAATCCGGTAAATCCAGGCGGAAAATTGGTTCCCGCAGTTGAATCGACCTAGGTGGAGATAAGCACGCAGTAAGGTCTCCTGAACGATGTCCTCCGCCTCCTGAGGATGCTGCAGTTTTCTGTAAGCCAACAGATAAAGAGGATGTTCATAAGGTCGGATCAATTGGATAAAGGCGTTTTGATCTCCGGATTGTGCAAGAGTGATCCATTTTTTCTCATCTATCGTGTATTCGTCATCACCCTTTCCCGCCTTTTCCAATGACCCATCCATTCTGAGTTTTGCCGGCAATCTCTTCATAAAAAACTTCCCGCTCCTATCTTTTCTTGACCTTTGTCCAGTGAGGCCCGTCTCATCCTTCCGGCTGTGAATGAAATTGTTGCTTTTTCCAATCATTATGGTAATGGATCATTGGCGGAATTTCTACTTATTTCAACACGATCCAGGGGTCTGTACCTCAAAATATACCAAACGGATTAGAGAGTCATTTTTTAACTAGACTCAACAGGGTAGTCCTCGACTTTTTAATTCTCTGAACACAAAAATTCCCGGCCCTTTTTTGAGCCGGGAATCTTTCTTTTCTTTTTCAAAGTTCAAAGCCAGGGATGTTGATTAAACATCAAGTGGATGATGGAACATTGCCCCATCGCAAAAACATTGCTTGAGGGGACGGGAATAGCGGGACGGCTACGATCTCTTGCCCCACCAGCCGACCTGATTTCCTTCCTAGAATATGGCCAATCAACACGCCTGGTTCAAAGCACCTTTTCACCGAATACGGAACCGATCAGCGCTACAGCAGCTTGGGCCGTCCGATTGCCATGATCCAGAATCGGGTTGACTTCCACAAATTCAGCAGAGGTGAGACGATGGGAAGCTGCCAACATCTCCATCGCCAAATGCCCCTCTCGATAGGTGATTCCACCAACCACCGGCGTTCCCACACCGGGAGCATCATGGGGATCCAGGCCATCCAAGTCGAGGCTCAGATGAACGCCGTCAGTCCCATCGGTCACGATGCGCAGAGTTTCTTCCATCACGGCTCCCATGCCCAAACGGTCGATGTCATGCATGGTAAAAACCTGGATCCCCTGTTGGCGAATCAACGTTCGTTCACCTTCATCGAGATCACGGGCTCCGATCACCACTACATTCTCCGGATGAACTTTGGGAGAAAAACCACTGATGTTCACAAGATCAGAGTGACCGATCCCTAAGCTGGCAGCAAGCGGCATCCCATGGATATTTCCCGAGGGACTGGTATCAGCGGTATTCAGATCCCCATGAGCGTCAAACCAAATGACTCCCAGCCGTTTGTAATGCTTGGCTACACCGGCAATCGTGCCAATCGCAATGCTGTGGTCTCCTCCCAACACTAAAGGGAACCGGCCCTTTTGAATCTCATGATCCAAGGTAACGGCCAATTCCTCAGATACTTGGGTAATTTCACGCAAATATTTCAATTTGGATGATCCCACTTTATATGATTCCGGGGTGGGAACTGCTAAATTGCCAGCGTCTTTTACATTGCACCCCAGTTCGGACAACTTTTCTTTTAAAGAAGCATATCGTATGGCACTGGGGCCCATGTCGACCCCCCGGCGGTCTGCCCCTAAATCCATGGGAACACCGACGATAGTGATGTCTTTGTTGTACATGTGAAGAAACCCCCTTCTCTCAGCGGCTATTCTCCCTTTATCTCATCTTATCATATCGAAATGGAGCAAGAAGCCTATTTTACAGTAAACTCCCCCTTTATACACTATTGTGTGAAAAGACGATTATATAGATGTAAAGATGAGTATAAGGAGGATATAACGTGATTTTTACTCCAGCCGGCGTTCCGTATAACTCTGTATTCCACCGATTTTTAGGGATTACAACAGCGGAAGGAATGTAACCATCTTTTTTCAGATGCATCCTTATACACAAATACAAAAGCAAATTAAATGACAAAAACACCTGTCGATCTCGACAGGTGTTTTTTTGGAGCGGAAGACGGGATTCGAACCCGCGACCCTCGCCTTGGCAAGGCGATGCTCTACCCCTGAGCCACTTCCGCATATGTATATGGTGGGTTGTGCAGGGATCGAACCTGCGACAGCCTGATTAAGAGTCAGGTGCTCTACCAACTGAGCTAACAACCCATCGTTTTTATATAAACTATGGTGACCCATCCAGGATTCGAACCTGGGACACCCTGATTAAAAGTCAGGTGCTCTGCCGACTGAGCTAATGGGTCATAATGGCTGGGGCGGTAGGGATCGAACCTACGCATCACGGAGTCAAAGTCCGTTGCCTTACCACTTGGCTACGCCCCATTAGATGGTGGAGGGGGTAGGATTCGAACCTACGAAGGCAAAGCCGGCAGATTTACAGTCTGCTGCGTTTGGCCACTTCGCTACCCCTCCGTGAAGAGTGGTGGACGGTGCAGGGCTCGAACCTGCGACCCCCTGCTTGTAAGGCAGGTGCTCTCCCAACTGAGCTAACCGTCCACATTTGACGGAAAATGCGAGGTGGGAAGTGAGAGACGGAAATGAAGGAAGCTTTTCCACAGCTCACATCCCACAACTCACATTCAGCATGGTGACCCGTAGGGGATTCGAACCCCTGTATGCCAGCGTGAAAGGCTGGTGTGTTAACCGCTTCACCAACGGGCCGTAGTGGAGCTCCCAACCAGACTCGAACTGGTGACCTCTTCCTTACCATGGAAGCGCTCTACCAACTGAGCTATGGGAGCATTGGCTCCTCAGGCAGGACTCGAACCTGCAACCTACCGGTTAACAGCCGGGCGCTCTACCATTGAGCTACTGAGGATCATGAACAAGTCCATTTTTCACGGACAAATCTCATTATATAACGTTTCTCCCCAATTATCAAGAGAAATTTTCTTATGAAATTGTTTAGGATGGATGTCACCCTGAAAACCGGATACAGACTACAGAGCCAAAGATTGCGAAGCAATTCAGGAGAAGTCCTCGACCGATTCGTATCCGTCAGCTAAACGTGTTGCCACGCGTACACCTCGGACCGATCTACCTCGTCATCTACAAGGGGTCTTACTCCAGTAAGGATGGGAAATCTCATCTTGAGGGGGGCTTCGCGCTTAGATGCTTTCAGCGCTTATCCCTTCCGCACTTGGCTACCCAGCGATGCATCTGGC
>NZ_JBNPXF010000026.1:0-51150 GCF_050433445.1 Kroppenstedtia sanguinis
CTGGAGGGAGGGCGTTTAGGGGCAACCTCTTCCCTGTGTTGCTTCCGTAAGGCTTTGCCCCTGCCCGATGGTCAGATTTGGAGCGGCCAGTTTTTACTTCCTTGCCGGATGGCAACGGTCGCGTGGGTGAACACGATCTCCCCACCCAAAATATGGCTAATCAACACGCCTGTTTCAGCTGATATATCGTTCCTGCACAGTCAAATGGGAGTCCTAAATAAATCAGACACCGCCACAGTATGCGGTGTCTTCCCTGTGATCGGATCACGGGCCAATACGAACTTCAGGTTCTCCGGAATGAACTCCAGTCGGCTTTCCACGGAAGATCTTTCTCTGATCCAAAGCCCTTGGGACATCAGGTCGCCAAACCCATACGGGGACCTCCGGCAGCCGCTGCTGAATCCACTCCCGAGCATGCTCCCGGGTGGTTAGAATCCAGGCGACATGATGGGTAATATTCAGCTGAGGAACCCCCCATTCCCGGCGGCTGAGCTGAATCCGGGGATAAGGAATCCCCGGGAAGGCGAGGATGGTGTCCCCATACCCCAGACACTCCTCGATGCATCGGCTCAAGGGATATTCCCGGGATGAGCGAAGCAGATGCACCGGTTCATACCCCAGATGTCGAACCAGACGGCGGGCATCCGCTTTTTGTACTGGGGACTTACGTTGTTTCCCTCTTTCAGGGGATAAAACCGGAAATTGCATGACCAAATGAACAAAGGGTATACCATGAAGAAACACGGATCACCGCCCCTTTCTCTCATAATCTCTCCGGATTAGACAAGATCATACCCCCGCGCAAATGATAGCGCATCCTTCCTTGCCTGTCCTATGATACAGACAACTCCCGCTGGAAATCGAGACAGGATTTTTCAGTGATAGGTCAAGCCGCCGAGCTCATAGCAATCAAAAAACGGGAGAAGTGGAGATGGACATGGATCTCCGGCCTTCGACCGCATTCGCCACAGAGGGGGGATGGAAAAACGGTTCGAATCGAGTCCCGCGGACCGGGCCCATCCGAGAGGCACCGGCAGAGGGAAGACAGGTTACATCAAATTCCGCTGGAAAACAACTGGCCGACCCTGTCACCTACTGTTCTTGCCCTGACTGAGTTGGAACAGGATGAGACGTATCCCCTGCTCCCTGAAGACAGGGTGACTCACTATCTGGAGGAAGCGATCTCCTTTGGAAAAAATGCCGCCAGGGGAGAACAGTATGAGGGAGACTTGGCCCCTTTGATCAACCGGGTAATCCAATCCGGTGTCCGAATCCGCTTTATGGAGCAGAAAGGGCAGAACTCTTCCAGTTGGATCCGTGCTCAATATCGCCGGAAACCACCCACCATTGAAATTTACAAACCCTCTCTGAAGCAATTGAAACAGTTTTTCCGCCAATCAGGATACCTGATCCATCCAGATGACCTGATCGCCCTGCACCTGTATCATGAATGGTTTCATCACTTGGAGTCCTCCAGCCTCGGCCGCACCGATCACCGTCTGCCCAAAGTGGAAAAAAAGCGATGGGGTCCCTTGGTTTTTCGCAGTCGAATCCATCGATTGAGGGAGATCGCTGCCCACGCTTTCACCCAATCCGCACTCAATTTATCCTGGTCTCCCTTGTGGCTGGATCATTTGCTCCTGCTCACGGATCGAGGCTGGTCCAAATCCCAAATCCGAGACCATTTTCTTCAACTCCAAGAGAAATACCGCTCCCTGACGGAATCGACTTCAAAACCTCCGGAAGCATAGGTACTAGAAAGAAAGTGAGGGGGTCTCTTCTCCCCCGACCTTCACCCCTGCTCGTATATAGGAACCGGCCCGGGAAACAATAATCCCGGGAGGTGGACGGTCAAAAATGGAAAATCCCTATCTTTGCCCTGCATGCGGTACCAATCGCACCCGGTTTAATCTGATCCTGCAACAGGTACGCCCCGTGAAAAAAGATCCGCAAACCGGGGAAATCGTTGTAGAGGTGGACGCTTCCGACCCGTTACAAGCTCCGTACCGGGGAGAAGAGTTACGGGTTCAGTGCGGAGTTTGTGGAGTCGTAGAAGCAGAACAGCGATTTGTCAAAACCGCCCGGCGGGGAACGGGAGAGCCAAGTATTTAGGAGCGTTGTGATTTACTGCGTTTGAAGAGGGGCGGAATGGGGGGAGTGGCACCACCCAAGTCACTCCATGCGAAACCCCACACTCCCTCCCCCTTGATTTCACCCCACTTCCAGGTCAGAGCTGTGATGCAAATTGGGTGGTAGTCTTTCTTAGACAACTTAAATGCATGCGCCCTGAAGGGAAAATCACCCGAGGGGGCGCTTTTTCCTTTTTCGGGTGTGTTATGATGATTTAAGCAGGAGGCCTCAGGATTCCGACTTAAAAAAGAATTCGTCCCTCCTCCGTCCGACCTTGTTTTGGTAAAGGGATTATGAGATCAATCCTTCGGACAAAAAACCGATTTCTCACAAAGGAGTTTGTCTGATGCGTGAACTTAAAGAATCTCTTCTTCAACTGATCACGGAAACCTCTACCAACCTACCCCCGGATGCACGTCATGCCATCGCTCGAGCCAAGGAAAAAGAGAACGCCGGCACCCGGGCTGCACTGGCTCTGACCACTATCACCGACAACATCCAGATGGCAGAGGATAAGGTTTCTCCGATCTGTCAGGATACCGGGATGCCCACCTTCTATATCCATGTTCCTGTCGGCGTCAATCAGATGGAACTGACGCGAGCCATCCAGGAAGCGATCGTGGAAGCGACTCAAACCGGGAAGCTTCGCCCCAATTCCGTCGATTCCCTCAGTGGGGAAAACAGCGGTGATAATCTGGGGGAAGGGGTCCCTGTAATCCACTACGAACAATGGGAAAAAGATGAAATTGAAATCCGCCTGATTTTGAAGGGCGGCGGCTGCGAAAACAAAAACATCCAATACAGTCTCCCTTGTGAACTGGAGGGATTGGGTCGCGCCAGTCGGGACTTGGATGGGATTCGCAAGTGCATCCTGCACAGCGTCTACCAAGCCCAAGGGCAAGGATGTAGCGCCGGATTTATCGGAGTGGGCATCGGCGGGGACCGCACCACCGGCTACGAGCTGGCTAAAAAACAGTTGTTCCGAAAAATCGATGACACCAACCCTCATCCAGATCTGGCCCGCTTGGAAGACTATATCCTGGATAAGGCCAACCAACTGAGCATCGGAACCATGGGCTTCGGTGGCGATACCACCTTGCTCGGATGCAAAATCGGCAGTATGCACCGGATCCCGGCCAGCTTCTATGTTTCCGTCGCCTACAATTGTTGGGCTTTCCGACGGCAGGGAGTCACTTTGGATCCCACCAGCGGAAAAATCACCTCTTGGCTTTACAAGGATGAACCTAAAGCTGAAACCGTCACTGTCACCGAACCGACTGAAGCGCCGGCTTCCTTGGAAACGACCTCTTCCTCCCAGGAAGTGCATCTGACGCCTCCTATCACTGAAGAGGATATCCGTTCCCTGCGCGTGGGAGATGTGGTTATCCTGGACGGAATTATCCATACCGGTCGCGACGCACTCCACAAATATTTGATCGACCATGAGGCGCCTGTGGATCTCAGCGGTGGGGTGATCTACCATTGTGGTCCGGTCATGTTGAACCATCCGGAAAGAGGCTGGGAAGTCAAAGCAGCCGGCCCCACCACCAGTATCCGGGAAGAGCCCTATCAAGCTGACATTATCAAGAAATTCGGGATCCGAGCTGTGATCGGTAAAGGCGGAATGGGAGCCCGCACTCTGGAAGGGCTCAAAGAGCACGGCGCCGTCTATTTGAATGCGATCGGGGGAGCTGCCCAATATTATGCTGATTGCATCACCGGCGTGGAAGGGGTAGACTTTATGAACTTCGGCGTACCAGAGGCGATGTGGCATCTGCGGGTGAAAAACTTCGCTGCCATCGTCACCATGGACGCCCACGGTAACAGTCTGCACCAAGACATTGAAATGGATTCTTTGGATAAGTTGGCGCAATTTAAAGAGCCTGTCTTTTCTTGATCCCATTTCATCGACGAGAAGCGGGGACAAACCCCGTTTCTTTTTTTCTCTTTTCTCTCACAATCAACCCACAAACAACAAATTTATACAAAAGATAGATTCACAGCCGCCCTGAGAAAGGGTAGAATGTTGGGGTACTTATCCATCCTTCAAAGAGGTGATTCATTTAGTATGGACAATAGCAAATTTCCCATATCCAAAAAGATCACCCTGTTGATCGTCGTGGTCTTGATCGCCTCGATTGCAGGACTGGTCTATGTCTTTCAAGGAAATTCCGGACCTGGACCTCAGGCGGTTCTGGAAAAATACATGAACCATTGGGAACAAGGCGATTATGCCTCGATGTACGAATTGCTCAGTAAGGATGCACAACAAAAGGTGACGCAAAAGGAATTCGTCAAAAAGCACGAATCCATCGCCAAGGGCATCAAACAAAAAGAGATTCAGCTAAAGTTGGGGAAAACCTCGGAAGAAGAAGTGGAAACCATCCCCTTCTCTTCCAGGATAGAAACAGACACCGTGGGAGTGCTCTCCTTCAAAAACCAAGCTAAAATGGTGGAAGATGATGAAGGGTGGCGCGTGGCTTGGACTCCCTCTCTGATTTTCCCGCAAATGAAAGAGGGAGACCGGGTCGGTGTTCTCCGAACCCCACCGGGAACCCGGGGGAAAATCACTGCCCGAAATGGAGAACCTCTAGCTACAAACGCCCAGAAAACAGCCGTGGGTATGGTACCCAATGAAGTATTGGAACCCAAAAAAACTTCCCAGGAACTGGCCAAAGCATTGAACCGGGATCCAGAAACTATCCAGAAACAATTAAAACAAGGAGAAAAGAAGGATCCCAGCCGCTTCATTCCGATCCAAGTCTTTGATGGGAAAGGCGGCAAACAGGTGGACCGGCTGCAGAAAATTACCGGTGTTACCGTACAGGATGCATCGGACCGGGTCTATCCGCAAAAAGATCTGACTGCTCACGTCACCGGCTATATTCGCCCCATCACCAAGGAACAGTTAAAGAAATACAAAGAGAAGGGTGGCTATCAACCCGGGGATTGGATCGGACATCGCGGCCTGGAATCGGATTTGGAAGAGCAACTGCGGGGTACCCCCGGATGGAAAGTGGTGATCAGCCGGGGAGATGGAAAACAAAAAGCAGTCCTTGGTGAAACGCCTGCCAAAAAAGGGAAAGATGTACAAACCACCATCGACCTAAAAACACAGCGCCAACTCTACCAGGGCATCCAAAAGGACAAGGGAGCCAGTGTGGCACTCCAGCCCCGGACCGGGGAAATCTTAGCGATGGTAAGTGCCCCCTCCTATGATCCCAACCAATTTATTCAGGGTCTGTCTCAGGATGAGTGGTCCCGAGTCAGCGGATCGGATCAGCCCTTGGCCAACCGGGCCAAACTTGCCTATGCTCCCGGCTCCACCATGAAACCAATCACTGCTGCGATCGCCCTAAACACCAAGTCAATCACTCTTGATACCACCTATAACACGGATAAAGGGAAATGGCAGAAAGACTCCTCCTGGGGCGGTTACTATGTGACCCGAGTGGATAATCCAGGGGGCGGTGTCGATCTCGCTAAGGCCCTCGCCTGGTCAGACAATATTTACTTTGCCCGTGTCGGTCTAAAAATCGGAGAAGCGAAGACGATCGAGTACTACAAAAAATTCGGTTTCAATGCGAAGCTGGATGACCTGGGGATGACTCCATCCCAGTTTTCCAACTCCAACAAGTTGGATAATGAAATCCTGCTGGCAGATACCTCCTACGGACAGGGACAACTCCTGGTCAGTCCTCTCCATCTGGCGGCAATGTACACCACCTTCGCCAACAAAGGGGACATGATCCAGCCCTATCTGATCGTAGATCCCGATCAAAAGGGAAAGCGGGTGATCTGGAAGAAAAACGTGATCACTCCTGACAACGCCAACCAAGTGAGGAAATTACTCCGCGGAGTTGTGGAACTGCCCAAAGGCTCCGCCCGGGATCTGAAGACGGATGGAGTAGAACTAGGAGCCAAGACGGGAACTGCAGAACTGAAAGCGAGCAAAGATGATAAAGACGAGCGTCAACTGGGATGGCTGGCTTGGATGGCTGGTAAAAAGGGCGAAAAACCGGATATCGTGGTCGCCTCCATGGTGGATGAAGTTCAGGATCGCGGGGGTAGCCACTATCTCTTCCCATCCGTTAAAAAGATGCTGGAAGAACGCTATCGCTGATCTTCCTCCCGGCTCCAAGGATCCGACCTTCCCACTGAAACATCCGGATAACCATTTTCGTCTATATTAGTAACGGAGGGGGTTTTCTAAAGATGAACAGACACAGATGGAATTCAGGGTTGCTGTATCTGACCGTGATCACCCTGCTTTTCTCATGGGCCTTGCCCACACCGGCATCCGCAGATGCGGTTGCCGGAGAAACCGTGGTCACTTTGGGACATGATCTCAACCCGCAACAAAAAGAGCAGATCCTTCAAGAAATGAACGTAGCTTCCGATGTAGAAACCATCACCATCACCAACCAGGAAGAACACCGCTATCTCGGCAAATACCTAAACCGGGCCACCATCGGTAACCGAGCCCTTTCCTCCGCCAAGATCACCTTGGCAAAACAGGGCTCCGGCATCAAAGTGAAGACGAACAACATCACCACCATCACGGAACAAATGTATGCCAACGCTCTGACCACCGCCGGCGTCACTGATGCGGAAGTCTATGTCACCGCTCCGATGCAGGTCTCCGGCACCGCCGGCCTGACCGGAATCCTGAAGGCATTTGAAACCGCTGCTGACCAAAACATCAGCGAAGAACAGAAGCAAGTGGCTAATGAAGAGATGGTTCGCACCTCCGAATTGGGCGAGAAATTGGGAGACAATGAAAAGGCATCCCAGTTTATGACCGAGGTCAAAGAAAAGATTGCCGATAAAAAACCCGAATCCAAAGAACAAGTTCGGGATATTATCGTCAATGTCGCCGGAGATCTCAACATCAATCTGAACAACCAAGAGATCGATAACGTCACCAATGTGATGTATAAGTTCTCTCAATTAGATATCGACTGGGATCAATTCAGCAATCAACTGGAGAAGTTGAAGGGCAATCTCGACCAAATCGTCGACTCCAAAGAAGCCCAAGGCTTTTTTGATAAGCTGTGGGCCTGGATCTCCGATCTGTTCAACTCCCTGAAAAACATCTTTTCTTAAAGCCAATCCAAAGGAAAACACCCTCCGAGTTGTCGGAGGGTGTTTTCTCATTCCTTTAGATTAATGGGAGAGCCATTTGCGAAACATATGCTTGGTTCCTTCCCGGTTCATACGGGCAATGGCTGTGGTCAACGGTACCCCTTTCGGACAAGCCTGGACACAGTTCTGGGAGTTCCCGCACTCCTGCAACCCACCTTCACCGATTAGGGCCTCTGTCCGTTCCTCTTTGTTCATCTCCCCTGTGGGGTGGGAGTTAAAGAGGTCCACCTGACCGATGATAAAGGGCCCCATGAAATCGGAACGGGAGTTCACATTGGGGCAAGCCTGGAGACAGACTCCGCAGGTCATACACTTGGACAATTCATACCGCCATTGACGATCCACTTCCGGCATCCGGGGCCCTGCACCCAGATCATAAGTACCATCAATTGGGATCCAAGCTTTCACCCGTTTCATGGCATCAAACATCCGGTTCCGGTCGATCACCATATCCCGCACCACTGGGAAGGTGTCCATCGGCTGAACCCGGATCGGTTGCTCCAGCGAATCCACCAGCGTGGAGCAAGCCTGACGGGGAGTTCCATTAATCACCATGGAGCAAGCCCCACAAACCTCCTCCAAACAGTTGGACTCCCAGGAGACCGGAGATACCTTTTCCCCTTTGGCATTGTAAGGAGTGCGTTGAATCTCCATCAGAGAAGAGTTGATCGTCATATTGGGGCGATATTCCAGCTCAAACTCCTCTTCATAGGGTTCACTATCGGGGGTATCCTGACGTGTGATGATAAAACGAACGGTCTTTTTTTCTACTGCTGTCGCCGTCTGTTCGCTCATTTGCTTTCCGCCCCCTTCTCACTTTGTTTAGCCACATCATAGCGTCGCGGCCGCGGCTTGATGAGGGAGACATCCACATCTTCATACTCGAAGGCGGGACCGTTTTCCGTATACTTAGCCTTGGTCGTCTTCAGCCAGTCCTCGTCATTCCGGTCCGGGAAATCCGGTTTGTAGTGAGCTCCCCGGCTTTCATTCCGATTGTAAGCACCCTGGGTGATCACCCGGGACAGCTCCAGCATGTTCCACAGTTGCCGGACAAAGGAGGCAGGCTGGTTGCTCCAGGTGCTGGTGTCAGTCACATTGATTCGCTGGTAGCGCTCCATCAGCTCTTGGATTTTTTCATCGGTTTGCTTCAGCTTATCGTTGTAACGAACCACGGTCACATTATCCGTCATCCACTGACCCAGTTCCTTGTGCAACTGGTAGGGATTTTCATCCCCGTCCATTTTAAGGATGTTGTCGTACTTCTCTTGCTCCTGCTTCTGATGCCCCTCAAATAGCGAAGAAGGCATATCTTCAGCGGACCGATCCAGCCCCCGGATATACTCCAGCGCAGCGGGGCCGGTGATAATTCCGTCAAAGATACAGGAAACCAGGGAGTTGGCGCCAAGACGGTTACCACCGTGGTACTGGTAGTTGGCTTCTCCGGCGGCAAACAGACCGGGGATATTGGTCATCCCGTTGTAATCCACCCACAGACCACCCATGGAGTAATGAACCGCCGGGAAGATCTTCATCGGAACCTTACGCGGATCTTCACCCATGAATTTCTCATAGATCTCGATGATCCCGCCCAGTTTGACATCCAACTCTTTCGGGTCTTTGTGGGAGAGATCCAGATAAACCATGTTCTCCCCGTTGATACCCAGTTTCATGTCAACACAAACCTTGAAGATCGCTCGGGTGGCGATATCCCGCGGAACCAGGTTGCCATAGGCAGGATACATTTCTTCGAGAAAATACCAGGGTTTCCCGTCTTTATAGGTCCAGATGCGTCCCCCTTCTCCACGTGCGGACTCGGACATCAACCGCAGCTTATCGTCTCCGGGAATGGCCGTCGGGTGCACCTGAACGAATTCGCCGTTGGCATAATAGGCGCCTTGTTGGTAAGCCGCACTGGCAGCCGTGCCCGTATTAATCATGGAGTTGGTCGATTTGCCGAAGATGATTCCAGAACCTCCCGTGGCCAAGATAACCGCATCGGCACGGAATGCTTTGATCTCCATGCTCCGCCGGTCCTGAGCCACGATCCCCCGGCAACGGCCCTCATCATCGAGGATCAGAGAAGTGAACTCCCATTGCTCATACTTGGTGACATTCCCCGCCACTTCCCAGCGCCGCACCTGCTCGTCCAGAGCATACAACAACTGTTGTCCGGTAGTGGCACCGGCAAAGGCTGTCCGGTGGTGTTTGGTTCCCCCGAACCGGCGGAAGTCGAGTAGCCCCTCCGGAGTCCGGTTGAAAGGAACCCCCATCCGGTCCATCAGATAGATGATTCCCGGCGCCGCCTCACACATCGCTTTCACTGGAGGCTGGTTGGCTAGGAAGTCACCGCCATAAACGGTGTCATCAAAATGCTCCCACGGGGAGTCCCCTTCCCCTTTGGTGTTTACCGCTCCATTGATGCCCCCCTGGGCGCAAACCGAGTGGGAACGACGAACCGGCACAATCGAAAACAGGTCGATGTCGGCACCGGCTTCGGCCGCTTGGATCGTGGCCATTAGGCCCGCCAGGCCTCCGCCGACGATGATAACTTTATCTTTTCTCATTTTGGCAGTGCCCCCTTCTACCACTGTGCCAGCTGGTTAGTAAATTCCGGATCCGCAAATGCATACAGGGCGCTCAGTCCAATATAACTGACCAACACGAACACCACGGCCCAGACATAAGAGGAAATCCGTTGAGCCCGGGGACCCACGGTGATCCCCCACGTGACCAGGAAAGACCACATGCCATTGGAAAAATGGAACACGGCTGCTAAGACACCGATCGTGTACCAGACCTGGGTGACTGGATTAGACAGGATATCCGCGGTCAGCTGGGTCACCTGATCCGCACTGTAATCGTTCAAGGCCACTTGCAACCGGGTCTCCCACACATGCATGGTGACAAAGATCAAGGTGATTACCCCGGTCAAGCGTTGCAACATAAACATGATATTGCGAAACAGGCCGAAACTACCGACATTGTTCTTCGCCGTAAAGGCGATGTACAGACCGTAAACGCCGTGGTACAGGAGAGGAAGAAAGATAAAAAAGATCTCCAGAATCGGCAGGAACGGAATGCCCCAGATCCATTCCACCTGTTCGGTAAAGGCTTGCGCCCCTTCGGTTGCATAATGGTTTGTAATCAGGTGTTCAACCAAAAAAAAGCCGACTGGAATCACACCCAGCAGGGAATGCAACCGTCTGCTAAAAAAACTGCGGTGCGTACTCATTTTTGCCCCCCCAATAATCCCCTGATAGTAACACGGTATGTTTGCAAGGAACCCTCTCTCCAAAACTGGACCGGCTATGCCAAAGGGTATACATCCCTACTATTGTAGCCGGTGGAAATATGAAACACATTTCTCTTCAGGGAAAGAAAGGTTTCACATCTTAGACGATATCATTGTACTCTCACTTTCGATATAGCGTCAAGTCAGGCCCTCCTGCTTATGTGGTAAATTGCCCCAACCTGATGTCTTATAAACCTGTCCTCTATCGGAAATAAAAACCTGCCCGATGCATCGGACAGGCACGCTACCTTGGATCTATCAACTGATCCAACGTTCAGTCACTCCTTGATTCAGACCCTGGTCGAGGAACTTCCGGATCCGGGGACCCGTCTCCTCATATTCCACCAGGAAGGCATCATGACCGTATTCCGAAGAGATCTCCAGCAACTCACATTTGACTCCCTGGCTTTTCAGTAGAGTGAACAGTTCCCGCTGCTGCTGGATGGGAAACAGTTGATCTTCCCGGATACCCACGATCAACACTTCTGCCTCGACGGTGGACAGGGCGCTCTTCACTCCGCCTCTGTCTCGGCCCAGATCATGGGTGTCCATCGCCTTCAACAGATAGAGATAGCTGTTCGCATCAAAGCGTTGCACCAACTTTTTTCCCTGGTGACGCAGATAACTTTCCACTTGAAACAGGGAGTCGGCTTGAATCGGAGACCCTCCAGCTTGCAGGTTGCGACTAAACCGTTTTTCAAACAATTGCGGAGTCCGGTAGGTGACCATCGCTATCATCCGGGCCACCGCCAAGCCTTGCACCGGTCCGGGACCCGGATAATAATGGCCTTCTCGGTAACCGGGATCAGCCACAATCGCCTGACGCCCGATATCATTGAAGGCGATGGCTGTCGGAGTAAGAGCAGCGGCAGTAGCGAGGGGGACCAGTTTTCGTGCAAAGCCAGGGTGGAGGATTCCCCACTCCAAGACCAACATGCCCCCCATAGAGCCGCCGATCACCATTTCCACCCGCCGAATCCCTAGTTTTTCCAAACAACGCTTTTGTACAGACACCATATCCCGGATACTGACTCGAGGAAAGCGAGTGCCGTAAGGTTGATTCGTCGTGGGATCCATGGAAGAGGGACCCGTCGTCCCTCCACATCCCCCCAATACATTAAGGGTCAACACATGGTAGCGGTTGGTATCGATCCATTTGTCTGGACCGATCAGACCGTCCCACCATCCGGGGGACTCTTCATCCCCTACCGCGTGGGCATCCCCGGTCAGCGCATGGCAAACCAGCACAATGTTGCTCCCGTCCACCTTGGGTTCGCTTCCGACCGCTTCCACTGCCACTTCCACTTGCGAAAGAGTTTCTCCGCTCTCCAATCGGACCGCGCCGACGGATACTTTTTTCTTTTCAAAAATCCGGGTAGAGATTGGCATCATCCATCCCCCTGTCTCGCCAAATCATCGACCGAACTTCGCCACATGTAAAACACCCTCTTCCAAAGAAGAGGGTGGGTAAATTCCGGACATGGTCTTCCACGCCTCTTCTCATCTTCCAGGCAAACGCCCGACAGGAGTTGGCACCATTCCCTTTGTAAGGGGGGTTGCCGCGGTTTCATCGGGCCAGTCCCTCAACCGCTCTGGATAAGAAGAATTGATCGATCTATGGAATTTTGTTCATCATATGATGATTCTGGCGGATTGTCAAGCAGACGGACAGGGTTCGATTATCTGGAACCGATATTCACCTTCAACTCGCCTTTTGGATCCACTGCTGGAGCATCGGGATGCTCCAACCAGCAGTGAACCTGATGGGAGCCGGCAACCTCGGTCCCCTCCGGCATCTCCTCATGACAAATCTGCATGGCGTAGGGACAACGATCGGCAAAGGGACAGCCCTGGGGCGGATCCAACAGATCCGGCGGTGATCCAGGGACAGGGACCAAATCCTCTTCCCGTTTCTGATCCAATCTGGGCATGGAACCCATCAAGCCCCAAGTGTAGGGATGACGGGAGCGGTAAAAAATATCTTCCACAGTTCCGGTCTCCACCAGGATCCCTCCATACATCACCGCCACCCGCCGAGCCATTTCTGCCACCACCCCCAGATCGTGGGTGATCAATATAATGGCTGTCTCCGTCTTGCTTTGCAGTTCTTTCATCAACTCCAGGATCTGCGCCTGAATAGTAACGTCCAGAGCCGTGGTCGGTTCATCGGCGATCAGAATCTTGGGGTTGCAAGCTAGAGCGATGGCGATCATCGCCCGTTGACGCATGCCTCCGCTGAATTGGTGGGGGTATTGATTCGCCCGACTTTCCGGGTTGGGGATTCCCACTAAGCGAAGCATCTCCACCGCTTTCTCCCGGGCTTGATCCTTTCCGTGGTTCTGGTGCCACATCAACCCTTCCATGATTTGTTTGCCTACCGTCATGGTCGGGTTGAGGGAGGTCATCGGATCCTGGAAGATCATCCCGATCTCTGCCCCCCGGATCTTGAACATCTCCCGATCCGGTACCTGAGTCAGATCTCTTCCTTCGAAGAGGATCTCTCCCTGTTTAATCCTTCCCGGGGGAGATGGGATCAAGCGAACGATGGACTGAGCCGTCACACTTTTACCACTCCCCGATTCGCCCACAATCGCTAGGGTCTCCCCTTTTTCCAGTTGGAGATTCACCCCCCGCACCGCTTGAACTTCCCCGTTGTAGGTACTGAATGATACATGAAGATCGTTGATTTCCAGTATGGTTTTCATCTGATCCCACCTCACTTTCTCATTTTCGGATCCAGGGCATCCCGCAGTCCGTCGCCGAAAGCATTAAAAGCCAACAGAGTCAAGCTGAGGAAAAGAGCCGGGAAGAAGAGCCGCCACCATTCATCAGATAAAACCACCACCAGGGCATCGTTGATCATCGTTCCCCAACTGGCGATGGGAGCTTGAACCCCCAGACCCAGAAAACTGAGAAAGGCCTCCGAAAAGATGGCGTTGGGCACGGAGAAAGTGATCATCACCAGAATTGGCCCCATGGTGTTGGGGATCAGATGCTTTATCATCAACCGTTTCGTGGAGGCTCCCAGGGTTTTGGAAGCCAACACAAATTCTTGTTCCTTCAATTGTAAGATCTGACCCCGGACCAAGCGAGCCATATTCAACCAGCCCGTGACGGACAAGGCGATGATAATCGTCAATAGGCCTGGCCCCATCACCACCAGCAACAGAATCACCACCAGCAGGTAGGGAAGGCCCCACAGCACATCGACGATCCGCATCATGATCTCGTCGGTGCGCCCCCCCTTATAGCCGGAAATGCCTCCGTATAACACCCCGACCGCCAGGTCGATCAGGGCAGCCACCACCCCAATCGTCAGTGAAATCCGCGCTCCATACCAAGTTCGGACAAACATATCCCGCCCCAGGTCATCGGTTCCAAACCAATGTTCACCGGAAGGCTCCAGATTTTTCCCATCCGTGAGATCGATCTCATAGTATTCATAAGGAAGCATATACGGACCCACCAGCGCCATCAACACGAGCAACAGAATGACAACGAGTCCACCCATGGCCAGCCAGTTTTTCCGCAAACGGATCCATGCATCCTTCCAGTAAGAAACCCTGGGACGCCGGATCGCCTCTGCTTCTTTTTGCCTTCTCTCCACCCGTTGAAATTTCTCCGCTGGAATCGCCACGGATTAACTCGCCTCCTTCCCGCTCAGTTTGATGCGGGGATCAATCCAGCCGTACAACAGATCTACCAAGAAATTCATTAGAATCAAGAATGCCGAGTAAAAAATGGTAACCCCCATAATCACCGGATAATCCCGGTTTGTAATGCTCTCCACAAAATACTTACCCAACCCCGGAATCGCAAATATTTGCTCCACCACAAAGCTTCCGGTCAAGATCGCCGCCGTCAATGGGCCCATGATGGTCACCACCGGAATGATCGCATTACGCAAAGTGTGGCGGCTCATCACCCGGATCGGCGGAAGGCCTTTGGCCCGAGCTGTCCGGATGTAATCCTGACCGATCACTTCCAACATGCTGGACCGTGTCAGGCGGGTGACCAAGGCCAGAGGGGAAAAGGCCAGGACGATGGAAGGCAGGATGGTTTTATCGAATTCTCCCCATCCCCATACCGGCAACAGATCCCATTTCATACCGAAGTATTTCTGAAACAGTGGTGCCAGCACAAAAGCAGGCACCGATAATCCGATCACCGCCAACACCATCAGAATGTAGTCAGGTAGTCGATTTTGCCGGACAGCCGCGACCATTCCCATCACAATTCCCGCCACTAAGGCCACCAAAATCGATTGTAGCCCCAACTGAGCGGAGACAGGAAATCCCTCTTCCAAAATGTCGTTCACCGTTCGCGTCGTGCTTTTGATGGAGATTCCCAGATCAAATTTCGCAAGATTACCTATATATTGGACATATTGCGCCGGTAGCGGCTTGTCCAAGCCATATTTCGCCTTCATGTTCTCCATGGTTTGCTTGGGCAACTTTTTCTCCGAAGTGAACGGATCCCCCGGAATCGAATGCATCAGAACAAAAGTGAGGGAAGCGATCAACCATAAGGAGATCAGCATCAACACCAGACGTTTTCCCACATATCGGAGCAAGTTCTCCACCTCCCACCATCCATGGGACAGACCAAGTCACCCGCCCGAGGTGGGTGACTTGGCTCCCCAACAAAGTCCAATTTACTTCTCGAGCAGATAGGCATCTTCATAAAATACACTGCCGTCAAGCGCCCGGTACACGTTCTTCACGTAATCTTTATCCATGTAAACCCGGGTATACCAGTACAAAGGTGCCACCGGCATCTCATCCATCAAGATGTCCTCAGCCTCGTGTAGCGCCTGCATCCGCACCTTCTGATCTGCTGTCGATTTCGCTTTCTCGATCAGCCCATCAAATTTCTTGTTGCTGTACTTGGGATCATTGTTACCGGAATCGGTCATATACACATCCATGAAGGTCATTGGATCGATGTAATCGGGCAACCAGCCAAAGCGGGCAAAATCATAATCGCCGGCGGTCTTCCGCTCGATGAAGACCTTCCACTCCACATTGCCCAGTTTGACATTGACACCCAGGTTTTTCTTCCACATCTGCTGCAAGGCTTCCGCAATCTTCTTGTGACCTTCATCGGTGTTGTAAAGATAGGTCATCTCGGGCATCTTTTTCAGGCCTTCCTCTTTCAGCCCTTCTTCCAGTAGCTTCTTGGCTTCGTCAGCTTGGGCGGTAGGCTCGATATACTTGCCATGTACTTCAGCAAAATCTTTATTTGCAGCAAAGTCCGGCATTCCCCAGGGCACCCAACCGTTGGCAGGCTCTTGTCCCCCCTCTAGCACATTCTCCACAATTTGTTTTCGGTCGATGGCCATAGAGAAGGCTTTTCGCACCTTTTTGTTGTTGAAGGGTTTCTTTTTAGTGTTGAATTCCACCGTATACGTGGCGATCTGCGGTTCTCCTTTCGCTTCTCCGCTATCCAACAGTTTCTTGGTCAGATCCGCTGGCACGATATTGCTGTTGGAGGAATCTACATCCCCTGTCTGGAACATCTGATAGCCGGTTTTTTGCTCCGCGATAAAGGGCATGTTGATCTGGGTCAGTTTCACCTTGTCCGCATCATAATACTTATCATTTTTCTCCAGTACAATCTTAGAATCGTGCTTCCAACTCTTCACCTTGAAAGGACCATTACATACATAACTGTCCGCTTCACTGGCCCAGTCCTTGTTTTTCTCAACCACCTTTTTCGGCACCGGCTTCAATGAATAGAAAGTGGTCAGGCCGAGAAAGTAGGGAGTCGGTTGTTCCAGTTGAACCTCCAAGGTTTTGTCATCTACCGCTTTGACGCCTACCTCTTCAGATTTAGCTTCGCCTTTGTTATACTTTTCCCCATTTTTCAAATAAAAGAGTTGATAAGCATAAACCGCCCCGTTTTTCGGGTCCAGCATCCGTTTCCACGCATATTCAAAATCCTCTGCGGTGACAGGATCCCCGTTGGACCATTGGGCATCCCGGAGATGAAAGGTGATTTGGGTCATATCCTCGTTGGCATCCCACTTTTCCGCGAGTCCCGGAACCGGTTTCCCTTTTTTGTCCATTTTGGTGAGGCCCACCATCGTCTGGGATAAAACATCCCCTGAAACGCTGTCCTTCGCCTCCATGGGATCCAGCCCCGGCGGTTCACTGGGGATATTGCCCAATGTGATCTCCTGATCCTCCGCCAGTTTTCCTTTTCCCCCTTTGCCCGCGCTGCTGCCTCCCCCGCAAGCGGCCAGAAAGGCCATGCTGCAGACGACCAACAGTGCGATTCCCCTGGAAATCCCTTTGCCCATGACTAATTCAACCCCCTTGAAATCAGTGTCCGGATCGAAATCGTCCCGGTCTCCATCCGATAAGACTAAACGATGATGACCCATTCCATCGGACGACTCCACCCAAATCCATATAACTATATTCTCAGTTCGCCGGAAAAATCCTTCCCAATAATCCAACCTTTCCCCCATTGCTCATTATTTTTTTAAATAAAAATCGTCTGAAAGGGGATAACTCCCTTCCAGACGATTGTAAAGTCGACAGCAGCGATTCCTTTATAAATTCGCAGTCGCCAGCACTGACTCCTTCACATCCAGTTCAAAGACGGTGTGGAGCTCTCGTACCGCCTGGCCCGCCTGTTCTCTGGGGATGACGCAGGAGATTTTGATTTCCGAGGTGGAGACCATCTTAATCCGAATACCGGCATCTGACAAAGAGGTGAACATCTTGGCCGCCACCCCCGGATGAGTGACCATTCCAGCACCCACAGCAGACACTTTGGCCAACCCTGTTTCCGATAAAAGTTTCAGGTGACCTAACTCTTTCTGATGCTTTTCAATCACTTGACCCGCGGGCTCCCACTCCTGCTCCTGTACACTAAAAGCTACGTCGATCCGCTCATCATCATGTTCACTGGTAACAATCATATCCACATTGATCTGAGCCTCCGCCAGCTTCTGAAACAGCTGGGTCAGAGTCTCTGTGCGGTTGGGAAGTCCCAGCACTTTGATGCGGGCCACATCCAGATCATGGGCTACACCCCTGACATTCAATTCTTCTTCCATGCTGTCCGCCTCCTTCACCCAGGTTCCTTCCTCTTCCACAAAACTGGACCGAACTACCAGCGGCACCTGGTGGGTCATCGCACATTCAACGGATCGAGGGTGGAGCACCCCTGCCCCCAGATTGGCTAATTCCAACATTTCCTCAAAACTGATTTCGGAAAGTTTGCCCGCTCTCGGTGCGATCCGTGGATCTGCCGTGAACACTCCTGTCACATCTGTATAGATCTCACATCGATCCGCCTGCAGTGCCGCCGCCAATGCGACTGCCGTGGTATCAGAGCCCCCCCTGCCTAGGGTGGTGATCTCCCCAGTCTCCGAAATCCCCTGGAAGCCAGCCACAATTACGATTTTCCCCTGATCCAGACCGTTTTGGATCGGAGTCGGATCAATCCGTTCAATCCTCGCGCTTCCGTGAGCCCCATTGGTATGAATCCCCGCTTGCCAACCGGTCATCGGACAGGCTTCCACCCCTGACTCCCACAGAGCCATGGACAAAAGGGCGATACTGACCTGCTCCCCGGTGGTCAGCAGGACATCCATCTCCCGTCGTGGTGGATGGTCACTGATCTCTTCCGCCAGGGCGACCAACTGGTCGGTGGTCTTACCCATAGCCGAGACCGTCACCACCACCTGATCGCCTCCCTCTCGAGTACGGAGGATCCGTTCCGCCACTTTCTTGATTCGTTCCACACTTCCGACGGAGGTCCCGCCAAACTTCTGAACCACAAGTCCCATGTAGGTTCGCCCTCTCCTCTCCTCAATTCACGTTAAAAATAAAAAGACGACAGCTGGAAGATCCAGCTGTCGTCTCATCGACGAAAACAGCCTCGACCGCTCCCAGTGATACACAGTGCTCCACGCCCCGAACAGGGGTCGTGACAGTCCCGCCTTTATTCAAGGACGGGCCCAGTTCCCCGGCTCTGCGGCGGGCGGGAAACTTCGGCGGAGGTCCCTTTCCCCGCCGCTCCAAGGCTACCGCAACCTCCCGACGGGTACTGATGACGATCCGCTCCTCTAGTTCACACCGAACGTGAGGATACTATTCAATTTCTGCTGGAGAAGCCCTGAAATTCAGATCCCCGCCTGTCATCTAATTGTAATTGATCCTATCACAGGGACTCCTTCTCCACAAGCGAAGATTTTGGTATCTTCCCACCGCTATACCGTGGCTGTGGAAGGATAGAAAGGCTCCATGCCCCTGAGGACTGACAGAGCCAAAATTAGTCAGAGCGGTCGAGCCATTCATCTATATTTTGCAAATAAGGACTGCAAACGAACAGCCAGGGACAAATTCCCTTTTACCTTCAACTTTCCTGTGATGAATGCCGTAGTGGGATCCAAGTCACCGGCAGACAATTTTGTAAAGTTCGCCTCCTTCATAGTTAAAATGCAGTCAGCCGTCCACTCTTCCCCTGTTCGATATTCTGCGGATCCCTCTGTTAATCGGACCTGATGAATGCCGGAGTCTTCGACGTCAAATTGGTAGACTGCTTCGATCCCCTGGATGCCCTCCGGTTCCTGGTTCATCTTGTCTGTCAGCTGGGTGATGGTCTCTTGGATGGACATGCTGGAACCTCCTGAAAATGAATGATTATTCATAATGAATTGGAATTATTTTATTACGGAGAACCATCCTTTGTCAATGACGCTACGCCTAAATAGACATAAAACCAAGGCTAGGCGAAGCAACATTCTCCCTTGAGATCTACCCATGCAAAATATAGTTACCTAACACAACTGACATAAAACGTTAACTTGGCTTTCCTGCAGTCGGGCAGTATAATACCAAGTAGGAAAAAACGTACACTTGATCAGTGATCTGATCATCACCGATCACCGGACCGGAGTCAAAGGAGTGAGTCCTCGTGAGCAACATTGGAGTTCCTGGATTGATCTTGATTATCCTGGCTGCCCTCATTCTGTTCGGTCCCAAAAAACTGCCTGAATTGGGACGGGCCGCTGGTCGCACCCTGAGGGAATTTAAGGACAGTGTCTCCGGAATCACTGATGAGAAAGAAGAGAAAAAAGAAGGTTCCGATACGACCCGGGAAATCGAGCGAAAGTCCTAACCAGCAACTTCCGGCCCTAGCCGGGGGTTGTTTTTTTGCCTGCTACCATCCGTTACTCCAAGTCTCCCTCTTCACGGGCGATCGCCTCGCGGTAGTCTTCAGGTCGGTTCATATTGAAAAAGACCCCCTCAGGAAATGGGCCAGATACATAACGGGTTTCCACTTCTTTTAGAAAATCGCCCACCCGGCGGCCACCCCCTTTTAAAAATACTTCCAACTGCTTGTGGCATCGACGATGGTATACCGCAAACAAGGGGTGCATTCGCTCCCCCTCCATAGGAACGACTGCATCCCAGGTACCAGTGTCTGCCCAGGCCAGGAGTTGCCGGGCTATCTTTGCAGAGACAAATGGAAGGTCACAGGCTGTCACCAGATTCAGCTCACAGGGAGACCTTTGCAGACAGGCATGAATCCCCGCCAAAGGCCCGGCTCCCCCCAGTTGATCTGGCACCACCAGCGCCTGGAATCCCGCAAATTTCTCTGGCTGGTTGCTACTGATCAAGACGACCCACTCCCCTTGAGGAGACAAGCGCCGGATCGTCCGCATCACCATCTTCTCCCCTGCCAGCGGGAGAAGAGCCTTATCCCAGCCCATTCGGCGAGATTGCCCCCCCGCCAGGATAATCAATCCCGCAGTCTGCATCCCATCAGTCATTTTTCTCTCCGAAGTCTGTACTCTTTTGCCGTAGGTAATCCAAGATCTCCCGGGCCAATTTGTCACCGATTCCCGCCTCCCGGTACTCCTCCACACTTCCTCGCCGCATCCGCTCCAGAGAGCCAAAGTGCTTGTACAGGATCTGTTTTCGCTTCTTCCCCACCCCAGGGATCTCGTCCAGAAGGGAGCGGGTCATGGTTTTCCCCCGGGTCTGACGATGAAAGGAAATCGCAAACCGATGCACTTCCTCTTGAATCCGCTGTAACAGATAAAACTCCCGGCTACCACGGCGAAGCTCCACCTCTGTTGGGGGATCGCCAAAGAGGAGGCTGGCGGTTTTATGACGTTCATCCTTGACCAAACCGGCGACGGGAATAAACAAACCCAGCTCATTTTCCAGAACATCGATCGCCGCCGACATCTGGCCCCGCCCCCCGTCTACCAACACCAGATCCGGCAAAGGAAGGTTCTCTTTCAGCACCCGAGTGTAGCGCCGGCGGATCACTTCCCGCATGGTTTCGTAATCATCGGGCCCCTGAACCGAACGGATCTTGAATTTCCGGTACTCCTTCTTATCAGGGACCCCATCGGTAAACACCACCATAGCCGAAACGGGATCCGTCCCCTGGATATTAGAATTGTCGAAGGCCTCGATCCGTTGGGGGGAACCGATTCCCATCGCTTCTCCCAAGCGATGAATCGCTTCCACGGTCCGACCTTGGTCCCGTTCCAGAAGCTTAAAGCGTTCTGTCAGAGCAATTCGCGCGTTTTCATTGGCCATTTCCACCAAGCGTTTCTTCATCCCTCGCTGCGGAATATGCACATGAACCCCGGTCAACCAATCTCCCAGCAACCCAGCATCCACCGCCTCTGGAAGATTGATCTCTTTGGGCAATGTCGGTTTTTCATGATAAAACTGAGTCACATAGGAAAGGAAATCCTCTGTCTCCTCCCCGTAGTAAGGGAAGATGGAAACATCCCGCTCAATCAGCTTTCCCTGGCGGACAAAGAAGATCTGAACGCACATCATCCCCTTGTCCGCCGCATACCCAAATACATCCCGATCGAGATTGTCTTTCATGATGATGTTTTGTTTCACCATCACCGCTTCGATATGTTGGATCAAGTCCCGCAGTTCCCGGGCTCGTTCAAAGTTCAACTCTTCTGCTGCCCGATGCATCTTCTGCTCCAGTTCCTTTTGCACATCCTGAAAACCACCATTGAGAAAACGACTGATCTCCCGAATCATCTCCTCATATTGGGAAGGATCCACGTCAAACTCGCAGGGAGCCAGGCACTGTCCTAAATGGTAGTAGAGACAGACCCGCTTGGGAAGGGTCCGACATTTTCGCAATGGGTAAAGTTTATCTAACAGCTTCTTGGTTTGTTGAGCCGCCTGGGCATTAGGGTAGGGGCCGAAATAACGAGATCCGTCCTTTTTTACCTTCCGGGTCACTTCCAACCGAGGATGAGTTTCCCGTGTCAGTCGGATGTAGGGATAAGACTTGTCATCCTTCATCAGCACATTGTAGTGAGGGCGGTGCTGCTTGATCAGGACGGCTTCCAGAATCAGTGCTTCAGTGGCACTCTCCGTCACGATATATTCAAAGTCCTCAATTTCCGAGACCAAGAGTTGGGTCTTTCCGTCATGGCTTCCTGTAAAATAAGAGCGAACCCGATTTTTAAGGATCTTCGCCTTCCCGATGTAAATAATCTCATTGCGCAGATTTTTCATCAGATAACAACCGGGTTTCTCTGGAAGGAGAGAGAGCTTCTCGCGGATTTTTTCCTTCATCATGCTTACCTCCTAAGGCTCATCTTACCATACCCTCCATGCCGGATGCGCCGGTTTCATCTCGGGTTAGGGGGAGAGCCTGTGTGGCAGCTTGTCGATCCTGGAAAAATTGAACCACCCCGAGGGCAAATCCCGTTTTACAGGTATGAAAGTATATTTTTAGAGCAACTACTTCTTGTCCGACCGTTACCGTCAGGATAAGATGGTTTTATGTCAAATTGTCTGGGGAGGGGATTGGTTTGATCGAGTCGTTCCGGTTGCTGAATCAACACGGTGCGAAACTCTGGCTCGGGTCTCTGCTAACAGCGATGACTGTCTTCGTGTTGCTGGCAGTGCCCCTATTTTTCCTGGGAATCATGCTTAGTGATGAGCTCGTTTCCCTAAAGGATCTTTTCCAAAGCAGGATCACTTCCCCGGAGTCTGTCGGGGCAGTAGTCACCGACCTGGGTATGAATGTTTTGGAAAAGGGAGGTTGGATCCTCGGTTACGCTGTAGGGGGCATCCTATTGATGTGGCTGGCTTCCGCATTTTACACCGCTGCCCTCACCGGCGCGGTACGGGAAGCAGCGCTGGAAGACCGGGTCAGCTTGGGGTGTTTTTTCTCCTACGGTTTTCGTAATCTGTTTCGCCTCTTCGTTCTGGAGATCTTGTGGGCCCTTATCTTTTTTGTCTTTTCTGCTGGTTGGGGAGCATTGTACCTCTGGCTCCATGATCAGACCCCATTACTGATCACTTGGGGGATCGTGGGACTCCTCTTGGGGTTGATATTCATCTCATCAGCGATCCACTCTGTCGTCGTCCTATTCTCAGAAGGAACCGGAGTTTTTCGTTCTTTCGGATACGGATTTCGTATCAGTCTGGTTCAGTCAGGCACCTCCCTCGTCTCCCTGCTCAGCTCCATCATTGTCGGAGCTTTGGCCTGGAGCATCATCTTATTGGTGGCCGCCTTTCCTTGGCTCGTCCTTCAATTCTTCGAGGACAGCACCATCGCCGACATCGTTGCAATCGCTTTAGCACCTGTCGTGATCGCCCTGTTGGGTGTCTTTCCAACCATCCTTTCCTTGGGTGTCTTTTTCCGACGCTATCTTCTGCATATCCAGGAGAGAATTTTTCCGGAAGACCGCATGAAACCCGTTCAGGTGAATGCATCCGATCCGGAAGAAGAAAAGAGTCCGTTGTTCACCGGGTAAGATTCAACAGCATAGGGGAAACCCTGTGCTGTTTTTATTTCACCCCCTTCCGAATTATTTTCTGAAACCTTAGCCCCTCCCAATCGTATATGATAGATAAGAACAGGTGTGTTGATTATCCATAAAATGGATGATAGGAACGAAACGACCCTTTCGCTTTTCCCACTGCCCCCATCGTAAAATATGGCTTGAGGGGACGGGGAGGGTGGGAGTGCTACGATCTCTTGCAAAGAACGCATAGCCGAGACCCGGGAGCGGAAAGCGACCCCGGCGAGACTTGTGCCCTATGGGTGCAAAGGCTCTTCACCGTCCCACCATCCCGACCTTATTCCCTACCAAAACTGGGATAATCAACAGCCCTCGGATATTCAACAGCCCTGAAATAAAAGATGATTTCAAGAAATAGGAGAGATAGTAGATGGGAACGTTTTTTGGCTTACTCCGAAAACACGGATTCAAAATGTGGGGAATCCACCTGCTGGGTCTCTTAATCATGTTCGCCGCCGGGATGGTGGTGCAATTCGTCTTTTATATTATAGGTATGCTCGTTTTCCTCGGAATGGGAATCGGCATGTCCACCGTCAGTGCGGACAGCCTAGACCAAGCCATGGATTCAGCCACAGTAGGGTTTATCTTGCTGGGTGCCCTATTTATGCTTTTGATCTACCTGGCTGTTTTACTCATTCAATCCTTTCATTCTGCCGGGAGCATTGGGTTGGCCACCGAAGTAGTGTTAGACGATAGCAGCTCCCTAAACAGCTATTTCCGTTCAGCCACACGCTATCTGTGGAAGATGTTTCTCCTGACTATTTTGATAGCTGTTATCAGTCTGCCGATTCTGATCCCATGGGGGATCGCCGATGCCGGAATGGCGATGTTCCAGGATTCGAACCATCTGCTCTTTATCCTGTGTACGATCCTTTGGTTCCTGCTGTTGGCAGTCATGATGTTCTTTGGTAGCTTGCTCCTTTACGCTCCATACATCATGATCGCTGAAAATATAGGACCTTGGCAATCGATTCGCCATTCGATCCGAGCCGCCCGAAAGTCCTACGGAAAAACTTTGGTGACCCTGCTATTACTGATCGCTGCGGTCATCCCTTTTATCATCGTTTACAGTGTGATTGCAGGGGCTTCTTTTATCCCCCTGATCCTGGATCCAGACAATGCTGGAGTTGGAGTTTTCTTAGGCATCATCCTGCTCTTCTTGGTCATCATCCCGACCGCTCCTTTCATGCAGGTGATCATCCATCTGATTCTCTCTCTTCGCTACAAACAACACATGCGCCAGTGGGTGGTCCCAGAAGATTTGGAACCTGCTCCGGTAGGTCCCTACAACCACAGCCAAGAAGACACAAACCCAGAGCCGTATAGTAATCAGGAACCGCTCTCTCACCCGATGCAGGGGCCGGATCCCTTCCTACCACCTGAGGAGAACCTACAACAAGACTCGGATTCTGATGACTCCCGAGAGTCCACAGATCCGAATCAACCCAAAGATCCGAACCCACGCTAAAATGGGCCTGAATAGAAACAAAAGCCTGCATCCCTGGTTGGGTGCAGGCTTTTTCTTGATTGATTCGCCTCAGAGATGAGGATTGACCCATTCCAACAACTGTGCCTTCGGTTGGAAACCGGTCATTTTGTCTACCATTTGACCATCTTTGAAAACCATCAAGGTCGGAATGCTCATCACGCCGAATTCACCGGCAGTATCCGGGTTTTCATCCACGTTGAGTTTCGCGATGGTGAGCTTGTCGCCCACTTCTTGATCTATTTCCTCCAGAACCGGCGCAATCATTTTACAAGGACCGCACCAAGGGGCCCAGAAGTCCACCAGAACCGTTCCCGACGCTATATCGTCGCGAAAGGTTTGATCTGTTACCTGTTTCATCGCCATCATACTTCCTCCTTCACAAGATTCTCTGTTTCACTCACACAGTATACCACTGAGGTTAAGAAAGTTCCATGCTTTTCATGGGATACCCCGTATAAGTATTTTTTAAACCTAAAAGAGGGTGGCGAAAAATTTTCCACCACCCGCCATCTTTTCAACTCGTGACTAGAACCTTCTTAAATTCTTCCGTCAACATGGGTACCACTTCGAACAAATCACCCACAATTCCGTAATCCGCCACGCTGAAAATGTTGGCTTCCGGATCTTTGTTGATGGCAACGATCACCTTGGAGTTGGACATTCCTGCTAAGTGTTGGATCGCACCGGAAATTCCACAGGCAATATACAGATCTGGGGTGACCACTTTTCCTGTCTGTCCGATCTGAAGTGCATAATCACAGTAGTCGGCATCGCAGGCTCCCCGGGAAGCACCGACAGCACCTCCCAGCAGATCTGCCAGCTCTTGCAATGGTTGAAATCCTTCCGCACTCTTGACACCCCGACCTCCGGAGACCACGACGCGGGCTTCGGACAGGTCGACGCCTTCAGAGGCTTTCCGGACCACCTCTTTGATCAATGTCCGCAGGGAATCCGGAGCAAATTGAACATCCAGCTCTTCCGTTTCTGCAGAACGACCGGTGTCCGCCTCCGATGCAGGGATATTGTTGGGACGCAATGTCGCAAATACGATTCCGTCACGAAATGCTTTTTTGACAAAGGCTTTTCCCGCATAGATGGGGCGGGTGAGCACAATCTTTCCGTCCTTCACTTCTACGCCGGTGCAGTCCGACACCAATCCCATGTGGAAGTGGGCGGCGATTCGCGGGCTCACATCCCGCCCCACAGCGGTGTGGCCGGTAAAGATCACATCGGGTTCCACTTTTTCGATCACTTGCTTAAATGCCTGGAAGTAAGCATCGGTGGTGTATGTGTCCAGCTGTTCATTCGGCACTCGAATGACGCGGTCCGCCCCATGATGAGCCAGTTTCTCCACCAGCTCTTGTCCCTTGCTTCCGAAAACAGCGGCGGTCACCGTTCCACCTTCCGCTACTGCCGTCGCTGCAGCCAGGCTTTCCAGAGAAACATTTCTCAGTTCACCCTCGCGAACATCCGTCAGCACAAGTACATTTTTGCTCATCGGCTCCATTTCCTCCTCTTCCTTCAGATGACCTTGGCTTCTTTATGCAACAACTGGACCAGTTCCTTTACCTGAGCATCCAGTTCGCCATCCAATATTTTGCCTGCTTCCTTTTCCGGGGGCAGGAAGATTTCCAAGGTTTCCGTTTTCCCTTCCAGGTCGTCCTCATCCACATCCAGATCATCGAGATCCATACGTTCCAGCGGCTTTTTCTTCGCTTTCATGATCCCAGGCAGAGAAGGATAACGAGGATCATTCAATCCTTGTTGTGCCGTAACCAGAATCGGGAGTTTGGACTGAATATTCTCTGTGTCCCCTTCCACATCCTTCTCCACTTCCACCGTCTCCCCATCCACAGTCAGTTTGGTGATGGTGGAGATATGGGGAATCCCTAGCAATTCGGCCAACCGGGGACCTACTTGGGCAGATCCGTCATCAACTGCCATGTAGCCGCCCAGGATAATATCATATTCTAGATCTTCGATCACAGCTGCCAGCACACGGGCGATGGAATATTCGTCAGCGGATTCCAGATCTTCATCCTCCACGATGATCCCTTTGTCCGCACCCATGGCCATCGCCGTACGTAAGGCTTGTTCCGCCCGCTCCGGTCCGACCGTGATCACAGTCACTTCCCCGCCGTGTTCGTCACGGAGACGGATCGCTTCTTCCACGGCATATTCATCGTAGGGGTTGATGATAAACTCTACACCATCTTCACTGATTTGTCCGTCTTCGATTACAATTCGCTCTTCGGTGTCAAAGGTTTGTTTCAAGCACACCAGAATGTTCATTCTCTGTTCCTCCTTCGCCATTCCAGTCTCTATACAGATGGATGGTCTCCCTTCTCACAGAAACCCGCCATCTTCAGGAGCTCATCCCTTGCAAAAATAATTGATGAAGCGGATCCACCTGGTCCATCAAATCATATTTAAAGTCATCCATGATCCAAGAAGAGACCGTTTCATCAATAGTTCCGAAAATCATCTTGCGGGCGATCCGGACATCGAAGTTTTCCCGAAACAACCCTTGCTCCACTCCGGATTTCAACACCCGATCGATCACGGCCAGATAGCGCTTTAAGATCAATCCAATCTCTTTGCGGATCACCGGATTGGATTGACGCAGTTCGATCTGGGTGACGATCGCAAGTTGTTTGTCACTGCCGAGGTATGAAAAATGGAGGTAAATCAATTGCCGCAATTGGTCTACTGGCGACGGGACTTTGGATAACGCCTGCTCCATATCTGAGATAAAAGCCCCCATTTTCTCATTGAAAAGGGAAATGAGGACATCGTCCTTATTGTCAAAATACAGATAGATCGTCCCGTCCGCCACTTTGGCCTCACGGGCAATTCTGGACACCTGTGCCTGATGATAGCCGAATTCGGCGATCACGCGCACGGCGGCATTGATAATCGCTTCATATTTTTCTCCGGTACGCTTAGCCATCTGTGCTTCCTTTCCCTAGTTCCCCATGGTGAATGATCATTCATTCAATATCGAGTATATGGCAACTCTCCCGGTTTTGTCAACTTTCCCACGAGGGGCTGATTGGTAAATACCTATGCTAGGCCGAGCCGGTCGGGAGGGGATTCACATGGCGGCAACCCAGTCTTGCGAGCCAAAGTCGCTCCATATGAACCCTATCCCCTCTGTGATTTTTTCACAATGCTTCTAGTGCTCCTCCTCAGGGAAAGAGGGTGAGGATTTGATCCCTTTTTTGCAGAACCCGGAGCCGTCTCCCCCTTTCGCCCCGCCAGGCTGAAAAATGAGATCCAAGTTGCTTGAAGGGACACTAGGAAAGCCGGGCGGGTGAAAGCGCAACCAATCGTATTATACCAGTTCCGTCGAAGATTCGACAAGCACAGACAGAGCCGGAAGTCGTATCCTTATGAATACCCGTAAATTTTGACTGAGATTTCATCTTCCCTCGTCTCTAGCGAAGAAGCCACCTTTCATTCACCGCCAGGGTTTTCCACTGACGCTTTTCTTTTTTCCTCTTCCACCAATTCTCGTCTCAATACCTTACCCACCGTGGTTTTCGGCAATTGATCACGAAATTCATACAGGCGAGGCACCTTGAAGTTGGCCAATTTGCTCCTGCAGTAAGTATTCAATTCCTTTTCGGTCACTTGGGCATCCGGTTTCAACACGAGATATGCCTTTACCGTCTCCCCCCGATAAGGATCCGGAACACCGATGACAGCCACTTCTTGCACCGCCGGGTGATCATAGAGAACTTCCTCCACTTCCCGGGGGTAAATATTGAAACCACCGGCAATAATCATATCTTTCTGGCGATCCATGATGTAAAAATATCCATCTTCGTCCATCATGGCGATATCCCCCGTATTGAGCCACCCCTCACGTAATACTTTATCTGTTTCCTCTGGCTGGTTCCAATATCCTTTCATCACTTGGGGACCTTTCACATGAAGCAATCCCGCCATCCCGGCCTCCACCTCCTCCCCGCGATCTGGGTCGACCACTCGACACTCTGTATCCGGCCAGGGAAGACCGATGCTTCCGTTTTTACGCTTGTCCCATATCGGATTGGCATGTGTCACTGGAGAGCACTCCGTCAAACCGTATCCTTCCACTAACCGTCCTCCGGTTAGCTTTTCAAACTTCTCCTGGATTGCCAAGGGTAATGGTGCCGATCCGCTGATACAAGCCTGGATTGAGGAAAGATCGTATTTGGTAACTTCGGGATGATTGATCAAAGCCACATACATCGTCGGAGCACCAGGAAAAAAGGAAGGGCGCTCTCTGTCGATCACCTTCAGCACATCTTTTACATCAAACCGGGGTACCAACACCATGGAGGCCGCCATATAAATGGAAAAATTCATCACAACCGTCATTCCGTAGACATGAAAGAAGGGAACCAGTCCCAGCACTTTCTCCTGTCCCCGCTCGCCCTTATACATCCAATAGCTACATTGAATTACATTCACCACCAGATTGCGATGAGTCAGCATCGCCCCTTTGGCCAGGCCTGTGGTACCGCCGGTGTATTGAAGCAGGGCCACCTCATCCATGGAAGCGATTTCATTTTTGACCGGATCCGACGCCGCCTGCTTCATCACTTCCGAAAAAGCAAAAACCTCGTCTCCATAGGGAATTTTCGGCTTAGCTCCGTCCATCTTCAGTTTTAGAGAGTACAGCCAGTTCTTCGGGAAAGGAAGGTAATCTTGGATACTGGTGACAAGGACTCTTTTCAGACATGTACGCGGTTTCACTTTTTCCACCTGTGGATAGACCAGATCCATACAGATAATCGTCTCCGCACCGGAATCAGCCAACAAATGCTCCAATTCCCGCTCTTTGTACATCGGATTGGTCTGAACCACCACACCGCCAATCTTCAACACCGCATAATAGGAGATCACTGCCTGAGGGGTGTTCGCCAGCATGAGGGAGACCCGGTCTCCTTTTTTCACACCCAACTCTTTCAACGCTCGGGCCATGCGATAAACATCCTCTGTCAGTTCCCGGTAGCTGATTCGCTTGCCCATAAAATAGATCGCTTCCCGTTCCGGGAATTCCTGGGCGGATTTTTCGAGTAGTTCGGGCAAGGGTTGATCCGGATACTCCAGTGACTGCGGTACAGCTTCCGGATAGTTTTTAAACCAGATCCTTTCCTTGACTGCCATAGGTACATCTCCTCCCACTTCCTGAATGAATGGTCATTCATTATCAGGCAAAAAATAAATACCTATTTGTATCTCTTTTTTTCATTTTAACGAACTTTTCTCGTTTTTGAAAGTATGTGATGAAAAATTGATCCTGGTTTTGGATTTGATCTGGATTTATGTACAATCGGAATGTGGATCTTTCTCCCCATGGAGAGGATCTCTTTTGGCGGAAAACTTCCATGAATTTCATTTCTTATTGATAGAAAGGGAGTCAGATCAGTGACTTGGGATGTCATCGTAATCGGAGGCGGTCCTGCAGGCTTGATGGCTTCAGTGGCCGCAGCGGAACAAGGGGCGCAGGTTCTCCTCCTGGACAAAGGGGACAAGCCAGGCCGCAAGCTGGCCATATCTGGCGGTGGGCGATGCAATGTGACCAACAACGGGGAGAGCGGAGATATCATTCGTCATATCCCTGGGAATGGTAAATTCCTGTATAGTCCCTTCGCCACTTTTAACAATCAGGATATCATCCATTTTTTTGAGAAGTTGGGGGTGAAACTGAAAGAAGAGGATCACGGACGCATGTTTCCCGTCTCCGACAGTGCGCAAAGTGTAGTGGAAGCTCTGTTGCGTCGCATCCGGGAACTGGGGACAACCATCTCCCTTCGTACCCCGGTGTCAGAACTTCTGTTTTCATCGGATCGAGTGACAGGACTCCGGCTAGAAAATGGGGAAACTCTGCAAGCTTCCTGCGTGGTGGTCGCTGTCGGCGGAAAATCCGTCCCCCACACTGGATCCACCGGCGATGGTTATCCTTGGGCAAAAGCGGCGGGGCATCACATTACGGAGTTGTTTCCCACGGAAGTTCCCCTCACTTCCGAAGAAATTTTTATCCGTGAGCGGACCTGGCAAGGCCTCTCCCTGCGAGGGGTCCGACTCTCTGTGATCCATCCGAAGGGGAAAAAATTGACGGAACACACCGGCGATCTGCTCTTCACTCACTTCGGCCTCTCCGGACCCATCGCTCTCCGTTGCAGTCAATTTGTGGTGAAAACGTTAAAACAAGAAGCAGTGGATCACGTTAAATTAGAATTGGACTGGTTCCCAAATGAACAGCGAGAAAAACTGCAGACCCGAATTCAGGAGGAGTGGAAAAAGAACCCTAAAAAAGCGGTAAAAACGATCCTGAAACCTCATCTTCCTGATCGGGCCATCCCCTTGCTTCTCCAGCGATCGGGACTTCATCCGGAAGTGACTTGGAACCATGTCTCCAAAGCCGATTGGGAAAAGCTCTTTCAATTGCTGAAGTCTTTTCCTCTTCAGATTCATGGAACCCTTCCCATTGAGAAAGCTTTTGTCACCGGCGGAGGGGTTCATCTGAAAGAGATCCATCCGAAAACGATGGAATCGAAATTGAAACAGGGACTTTATTTTGCCGGTGAAATTCTGGATATCCACGGCTATACCGGGGGCTACAACATTACCGCTGCTTTCAGTACAGGATTTACTGCAGGAAAGCATGCAGCTCTGCAAAGTCTGGAGCGTGTCAAATAATGCAAAGGACCGGGAATTCATTCCCGGTCACCTGATCTTTTCTTTCATCAAACGAAGGACTTCCCCTTCTTCTGCATGCCGTCCCGTCTCTTTTTTGGAATAAATCTTCTCACCATCGACGGTCACTTCAAAAACCCCGCCGCTGGAAGGAATTAAAGTCATGTCCGTGATGCGGTGACGAAACTCGCTGAACAGTTCTTCTGCCACCCGGGCAGCATATGGGGCATAATTTCAAGCCATGCAAAAATGGATGGAGACGCGGTGATTCTCGTCCAAGATCATCCCTCCCGCAATTTTTGTCCCTTCCTATAGTTTCCCTGAAAGGAAGGCTATGAAACCGAAAGCGGAGTGAAAAACATCCGAGGGAGAAGATTTTACATATGATCCCATACATGTTGGTTATCCATATTTTGGGTGGGAGGGATCCTGTTCACCCACGCGACCGTTGCCATCCGGCAGAGAAGTGAAAACTGGCCGCTCCCAATCTGACCATCGGGCAGGGGCAAAGCCTTACGGAAGCAACACAGAGAAGAGGTTGCCCCTAAACGCCCTCTCGTAAGACTTCTCCGCTGGGTAGGATGGCTTCTTTAATCTAGAGCTTCAGCTCCTTTGGATTGTAGTGCCTATGGTGCTACCTTTACTCCAAGGTTTCAGCCCATCGAGATTGTAGTGCCCGTGGTACAACCTTGAGTTCAGATTGTAGTGCCCGTGGTACAACCTTGAGTTCAGATTGTAGTGCCCGTGGTACAACCTTAAGTTCAGATTGTAGTGCCTGTGGTACAACCTTAAGTTCAGATTGTAGTGCCTGTGGTACAAAAGTCGCTTTGGCAGCACACGACTTCCTTCCGCCACTCATTTTCTGGTTAATCAACAGCCCTGATATTATCCAAAACTGATGTAAACCATAGGCTCCGAATCGCGGAAAGGAAACGACTTTCCTGGATGAATCACCGCTTCTGTTACAATGAGGAGATTGGATGTAAAACTTGAGGAGGAAACAATCCTGTGAACCGACTTCCCGAAGATTATCAGAAACAGATGCGAAAGTTACTGAAGGAGGAATACCCGGCCTTTATCCAAACATATGACAACCCTCCTTACCGGGGGCTTCGGATCAACACATTGAAACTGTCTGTGGCAGAAGGAAGGCAACGTCTTCCCTTCCAGCTGGAGCCTGTCCCTTGGTGCGATGCCGGTTTTTTATATGACCATGACCGGGATCGCCCCGGCAAGCATGTCGATCATGCCGCCGGCCTTTACTATATTCAAGACCCCAGTGCCATGGCCCCAGTAGAGGCACTCCAACCCCAACCGGGGGAAAAAATCCTCGATCTATGTGCCGCCCCTGGAGGCAAGACGACCCAGATTGCCGCCCACATGAAGGGAGAAGGCATTTTGGTCGCCAATGAGATCAGCAAAGAACGACGCAAAGCCTTGGTGGAAAATCTGGAACGGTGTGGTGTAACCAACGCCCTCATTCTAGGGGAAGACCCCCGTCACCTCTCTACCCGCTTTACCGGCTGGTTTGACCGAATCCTGATCGATGCCCCCTGTTCCGGGGAAGGTATGTTCCGGAAGGATCCTGACACACGGGAGCGCTGGAGTCTCCGTTCCACAGAGACCGCCGCCGAACTGCAACTCTCTATCCTGGAAGCAGCGGCGCCAATGCTTCGTCCAGGAGGTAAACTGGTCTATTCCACTTGCACCTTCAATCCACGAGAAAATGAGGGGGTCCTTCACCAGTTTCTCCAGCAACACCCCCATTTCACTCCGGGACAGGTGCCTCAGGCCGCCCACTACCAGCCTGCTCGGCCCGATTGGATCGATGCTTCCCCCGCCCTGGCCCAAGCAGGCCGACTCTGGCCCCATCACTTGAAAGGAGAGGGGCACTTTGTGGCGGTGCTGGAGAAAAGGGAGGGGGACGAAGGAACCCGCCAAAAACCGGGTAAACTTCCTCCTGTACATGGCGATGCCCAAAGAGTTTTCAAAGATTTCCTGCGGGAGACGCTGACCGAGGACAGATTTCCCGGTCCCTTCACCTTGTTTGGTGACCATCTCTATCAAATCCCTGGGGATTTGCCTTCTCTGAAGGGATGGGTGGTGGAGCGGCCGGGACTTTATCTGGGACAAGCCAAGCGAAAACACTTCGCCCCTTCCCATGCCCTCGCCTTAGCCCTCACCTCTGATTCTGTGCGACGAAAGGTCTCTTTTGCGCCGGAAGAGGAACATTTGCATCAATATCTGCGCGGGGAGACCCTCCCCACCGCTGGAGACCCAGGATGGACCCTGGTCACAGTGGAGGGGTTCCCCCTTGGCTGGGGCAAGGTCTCCAACGGTCTGCTGAAAAATCACTACCCCAAGTGGCTGCGTCGGGATCTCATCTGACGGTGAAAATCCCCCAAAAAAATCCTTGCGGGAAGGAGAAAATCTCTCTCATACCTCCAGCAAGGCATGAATCCCGATCCATAGGATGATGACACCACTTAATACGGTACTGAATTGACCGATGGTGAAAGGGCCGATACGGATTTGGCTCAGCTTGCCCCCGATCGCCACCCCCAGCCAAACCATAAGGAAGCTACCGATCGCAGCCGTAAGTGAAATTACCACAGGCGACAGACCGATCAGTCCCGCACTCAAACCATTGGTCAGGGCATTGGCCGAAAGGGCCATGCCCAACAGTGCCGCCTCTCCCAGCCCAATTTCTCCGGATTGGTCCCGATCCGCCCGTTCTGGATGTTTGAGAATCCCTTCTATCTTTCCGAATTTTTCTTTTCCCTTCCGGGAAGGTTCATTCTGATTTTTGCGGGGGTGAGTCAATAAAATGATGCGAATGCCAATAAAAAACAACACAAAGGTTGCCAGCAAAGTGGGGAGAATCCCCGGTAGGAGGCTAGCAACCCATTGTCCGGATAAAATGCCACCCATACTAAACAGAAAACAGATCACGGCGATAAACAGATTGGAAAGCATTCCGATCCGGATCTTGCGAAGGCCGTAAGACATACCGACGCCCAAGTTATCAATACTGGATGAAAGAGCAAATCCCAAGATGAGCAGCCAATTCATCATTCAACCTCTCCTCTGGCATCTTCAGATGTTTGATTCACTGCGGCCGCCTCAGCTGCTTTATCTTATGGACTTGTTGAGATCATGGTTCCAGATTGCATCTTATTTTTGAAACCGGGTCAACAGACTCACTGTTCCTCCTTCTGCTGTCCATTTCCCACGGGAAGGGGGAAAGCGCCCGGTGGCAATCCGCCTCCCTTCGGGAAAGGGTGTGGAGGATTTTTGATGTAAGACCTGTTACACTTTGTTACTCGGTGAGACCCGATCTGCAACACTTTGAAAAAAGATCCGTCTGCAGACGGATCCATGGGTACATGATTTATATGAAGGGCGAAAATCCCGTATGCTGAAAGCCGTCGCCTATTGGGTATGGGTCAACCCTCCCAGCCCATATACTGGTTGCAACAACAGATTCCTCAGGGGGTGCATCCGATGTTATTTGGATTGAGAGATCCTCGGCTTTCCATTTACCCGGCTCTGGCGACAGGCATGATTCAACCTGAATGGCTGTTTATGTACCATAATCATCGCGAAGAAAGGGAAAAGGAATTGGAAAAAGAAGAGATCCCCGCTTCCCCGCTCCCCACTCCCTCGGTTCACAAAGTCCGGATCCATATTCGGCCCCGCAGGGGGTGAGCCATCACTTCACCTGAAGACGACACTAGCAACGCAGAAAAAGCAAGGCACCGCATAAGCGGTGCCTTGCTTTCGAGAAGATTAACCAGCGTGATCTTCTGGCAAAGGTTCCACCAAAATCCGGGTCCCGTCTACGGAAACCACCCGCACCGGTGTTCCTTTCTTGACCCATGCACCTCCGCTGGTGCAACTGAAACGCTCTCCGTCCACTGAGACGGTTCCGGAAGGCCTGAGGTCCGTCAGAGTCTCGCCTTCACGGCCAATCAACTCCAGAAATTTGGCATTGACCGATCGGTAGCCCTGTTCACGTGTCAGAGAATCCTTCAGCACGATCTTGTCCCACACCTCCCGCCGGGGCAACACCTTCAGTGAAAGAAATCCGGCCAGCAGACCCAGAATCCACAGGATCGCCACCAAACTCCCAGTCAAAAAATCCCCCGTTGGCAGAACCAAACCGACCAGCATCAACAACATCCCGATCCCCGCGATGGTCCCATCCTGAATCAATTTTCCATCCAGGATCATCAAAGCAAGTCCGACCAACAGTAGACCCAGTGACCAACTATGAAACGACGGAGATTGAGTCCAGGCATACAAACACAGTAAGGCGGCTCCGGACACCCCGGCCAACCCTCGCGCTTTCACCAGAAACTCCGTCACCAGTAACATCCCTGCCAAAAAAACGATCAGTCCAGCTATCCAAGGCTCCTGTAACCCATTCATTTGATCTCCTCCGTCCCGCTATCCCTCCAGTTGTATACAGGAATGGAGTGCGAGATTACATCGCATTCAAATAAAACCAAATCCCACCGACAATGAAAAAGATTAATGCAATCGATCCCAAGATCTTAGCTAAACGGACCAGCATCTACATCGCCTCCAATCACCGGCATCCCGGTTTTTAAAAAGACCTCACTTGCAGATCCGCACCCGTTTACGAGAGTTCAACCACCGTCACACCAAGGCCCCCTTCTCCCTGGCCCCCGGAACGATAGGATTTCACCCGGGAATGTTGATCCAGGAACTTGCGAACCCCGGTCCGGAGTGCACCGGTTCCTTTCCCGTGAATCAAAGAGACATGGTCAAAACCGGCCAACAGGGCATCATCCAGATACTTGTCGATTTCCGGAATCGCTTCTTCCACCATCTGCCCTCGCAGATCCAGCTCCGGTCGAACAATGTTGGACTGTCTGCGGTAGGAAGTGCCCCCTTGGGTGGGAGCCTCTTGAGTAGGGGATCCTTTCCATTCCAGTTGCTCTCGGTCCACCTTCATCTTCATGATTCCCACCTGTACCTGAAACTCCCGCTCTCCAAGCTGATCGATCACCTGTCCTTTTTGTCCAAGAGTTCGTACGAGCACTTCATCACCCACCCGAATCTGCCGCGTGGGTTCCCTGTTGACACTCCGGTGGATCGGAAGCTCGGGTTCAGCGTCATCCAGCCGCTTCTTGGCTTCAATCAACCGGTGTTCTTTCAATTCCTGCGGTTGTTCCTGAGCCCAGCGATGGAGTTGATCCAGCACCTCATTCGCTTCCCGTTTGGCCCGGGAAACCACGGCCTTGGCCTCTCGGCGAGCGGCTTCTCGAATTCGTTCTTTTTCCCGATCCCAGGATTCCATTTTCAGTTTCAGATCCTGTAGCAGTCCCTCTGCCTGCTTCCGCAGCGCCTCCGCCTCCGCTCTCTCCTTTTCCGCTCGGCGGCGGTCATCTGAGAGAGCTCCGATCATCTCTTCCAAACGATTTTCCTCGGATGAGAGTTGTGATTTCGCCGCTTCAATGATCTTCTCCGGCAGACCCAACCGCCGGGAGATCTCAAAGGCGTTGCTCCGCCCCGGAACCCCTGTCTGCAATCGGTAGGTGGGACTTAAGCTTTCCACATCAAATTCCACACTGGCATTGGTTACACCTTTGCGAGCGTGGGCATACAGCTTCAACTCATTGTAGTGAGTCGTTGCCACCACGCGACATCCTTGTTCCAAAACACGTTCCAGAACAGAGATGGCCAGTGCTGCTCCTTCTGTGGGATCCGTCCCTGCACCTAATTCATCCAGCAACACCAGACTGTTTGCATCGATGGAATCCAGGATGTCGACAATGTGGGTCATGTGGGAAGAGAAGGTGCTCAGATTTTGCTCGATGCTTTGCTCATCCCCGATATCAGCATAAACTCCGCTGAAGATGGGCAATTCGCTTTCTTCTTCCGCCGGGATCGGCAACCCCGACTGAGCCATCAATGCCAGCAGACCCACTGTTTTTAAGGTGACCGTCTTCCCCCCTGTATTGGGTCCGGTAATCACAATCGCTTGGTACTCCCGACCCAGTTCCACATCGTTGGGAACCGCCTCCTCGATGGGGATCAGAGGATGTCTGGCTCTCTTCAGCCGGATATAACCGTCCCTGTTCACCCCTGGGACAATTCCTTTCATCTGATTTCCGAGACGAGCCTTGGCCAAAATCAAATCCAATTGAGTGAGGAGGGTGAGGTTCATCTCCAAGTCATCCGCTTGGTCCGCAACCTCCCCAGTCAACTCCCCGAGAATCCGTTCCACTTCCCGCTCCTCTGCCAGCTCCAATTCCCTTAATCGGTTGTTTTGATCGACCACTGCCTGGGGCTCAATAAACAAGGTTTGTCCCGATGCCGACTGATCGTGAACGATCCCCCGGAGGGCTCCCCGGTACTCTTGTTTGACCGGAATCACATAGCGATCGTTCCGCTGGGTGATGATCGGGTCCTGAAGCATTTTTTGGTATGAAGAATGACGTAAAAATTCATCCAGAGTGGTGCGGATCGATTCCTGAAGCTGCTGGATGTTGCGCCGAATCCGACTCAGCTCCGAGCTGGCATCATCATTGACGACTCCATCTTCATCGATGGCTCGCCGAATCCTTCGAGCCAGCATCCGAGTCTCCCTCAATTGTGCGGATAGCTCCCGCAGCAGGAACAAGGAGGCTTCTTCCGGATCCACCCCTTCCAGCACGGAACGAACCGTCTTTTCCGCTCCGGCCGTCCCTGCCACCCGAAGCAGCTCCATCGCTGTCAGTAAACCACCGATCCGCGCTCTTCGCAGTGCGGGATGGATGTCTGAGACCGCCTCCAAGGACAGGCTCCCCTTCAATCGGAGTAAGTCCATAGCTTCAGCTGTCGATTGGAGCCTCCGTTGTACTTCATCTCCCTGAAGAGACGGTTGCAAACCGGCAGCAGCTTTTTTCCCTGTTTCCGATGTGGCTTGTTGAATCAACTGATCGATGATCCGATCATATTCCAAAGCATGAAGCATTTTTTGCGGGTCCATTTTGCACCCTCCTGTTCCGACAACAATCATTCAATATTATAGCATGAAAGGCTTTCCACACCGGTAAAAAAAGTCGGCATCTCCCAGAGAGGGGATGCCGAAGAGATATTTCATCTGGTAAAGATATGCTCGCCGATCCGTTTGATCTGGGGTCTTCCCCATATCCATCGGGAGGTGGCTTTGGCGGGGTTGAAATAGTAGAGGGCGCCTCCACTGGGATCCCAACCGTTGATCGCGTCATATACCGCTTTTCTCGCCTTCAGATTCGCCTCCATATTGATCTGACCATCCACCACCGCTTCAAAGGCGAGGGGTTGATATACAATAGACGAAGGGGAATCCGGGAATTGTTCGCTTTCCAAGCGATTCAGTATGACTGACGCCACCGCCACTTTGCCGGTATAGTTTTCCCCTCTGGCTTCTGCGTGAACCGCTTTTGCGATCATGTTGATATCGTGTTTCGACAGTCCTGACGTAGTTTTCGGCACCCGATCCATGGGTTTCATCTGGGTCAACCCTGTGACCGGGGCCTTCTTGGTGGGAGCTTTACCTGCTTGGGGACTCCAGCGGCGGGTGGCCTTCCATAGTTTTAATTTCGTTTTTGTACCTACCCGGCCATCCACTCTCAAGCCAAATCGATACTGGAAGTCCCGCACCGCCCGGTCCGTTTGTTTGCCGAACTTCCCGTCAACCTTTCCTGAATAATACCCGATAAACTGAAGTCTCCGTTGCAGTTCCCACACATAGCCTCCCCGGTCCCCTTTCTTGAAGATCCGATTGGAAACTCCAGGTGCCCACTCCTTTGACGCCTCCACCAGTTTCCGTTTGCTTTGGGAACCAACCCGGCCATCCACTTCCAGTCCAAATTGGTACTGAAACAGACGGACGGCACGATGGGTTCGCCAACCTAGGCGTCCATCGATCTTCCCAGTATAAAAGCCGAGATACTTCAACCGACCCTGTAACTCATACACATCATCACCTGCCGCCCCCATCTTCAACTCATGCTTACCAAAGGCTGCTTCCGCCTGAGTGGCAGTGGAGGCCAAGCTGGTCACGATGAGCATACAGGCACATAGTAACAGCAGTGTTTTTTTCATAGCTAGTCAACCTCTCTTAGGTTGTTTCTGCTGTTAGTATCTCGACATTTGCCCTCCCTATACTTCCCGAAGATGATGAGGCAGTGAAAAAAAAGCCCCCATCCAGGGGGGCGGATCCCGATCATCCCATGACTTTATTTATGACTGAGTCGCACGGACAGATTCCCCAGAGAAATCAGAAGTCAATTGCAAGATCCCCTGACTGATCGAAGATCCGGTAACCGCTTCTTGCCCCGTGTCCCAAGGAAGAATTTGCAGCAGATGAACCACCACAAAAATAAGCAACAGAGCTTTAAGAAATCCCACCAGGGCGCCACCTAATCCATTGATCTGCGCCAGCACAGGTAAACCCGCCAACGCAGTCAAGATGTTGGACACAATGGAGAGTAGCAGTCGGGTAACCAGAAACAACAACACAAAGGCTAAAGCTGTGTAAATCGGTTTTTCCAAAAAAAACAGGGGCAGACCGCTGTCGCTCATCGAGTCCGGCAAGGGGATGATGTCCATGAGAACAGGTCCCAAGTCCGGGCTAAATTTCCAAGCGACAACTACGGCAATCAGCATTCCGAGCAGAGAAACGGTCTCTTTGATCAACCCCTTCTTATAACCGGAAAAAAGTCCTCCGATCAACAACAGGAGGATCAGTCCATCCAACAGATTCATCCAAAATTACCCTCCAATAGGGGGAAGCGCTTGGCTCACAATCACACTTACGGTTGATCATCCTCGATCAAATGTAAGATCTCTTCATGTTCCTGTTTTAATTTCATATAGGTGTCAGTGATATTCACGGCAGACAGCACCGCCAGTCGGGTGGTATCCAGACGGGGATTGCTGTCGGCGATATCTCTCATCTTCTCATCCACATGGCGGGCTACTTCCCGAACGTATCCGGAGCTCGCCTTACCCACGATATGGTACATCTGACCGAAGATCTCGACACTGTATCTCTGCTTGCTCATCACTTACTCCCTCCCCATTCAGCCTCCCATCGCTTCCCCATTTTATTTCATCTTGTAAATTCCTGAATCCTGCCCCATCCTGTTATTGGCGCAAGACGGCACCCAGTTCCTGCTCCAATTTCGAGACCACCGTTTGGTGTACCTCATTCACTTCCTCATCGGTCAAGGTCCGATCTTTCGCTTGATAAGTGAGGGAATAAGCGACACTCTTCTTTCCATTCCCGATTCTCCCACCCGTAAACACATCAAACAGCATCACCGACCGCAGCCATTCCCCACCTGTGGCGTAAATCAAGTCTTGCAGGCGATCCACTGGCACGTCCGTATCCACCACCAACGCCAGATCCCGAGTCGTGGACGGATATTTGGGCAGGGGATGATACTCCAAGGTCCCTCCAAGAACTGCTTCCATCACCGGAACCAAGTCCAGTTCAAAGACAAACACATCCTCCAGATCATAGGCCTGGGCTGTTTGCGGATGGATTTGGCCGATCAGTCCAATCACCTGATCCTCCAGGATCAGTCGGGCAGTGCGCCCTGGGTGATACCCTTGTGGTTGGATGGCCTCATAACGGACTCCTACTAAGCCCAGTCGTTGGAACAATCTTTCCAAAGATCCCTTAAGGGAGAAGAAATCCGGAATTTCCGCTCCCCCCTGCCAATGTTTGGAATCGATTGCCCCTGTGGTCAATCCAGCCAACATCCAGGGCTCCTCAGGCTGCTGAGTCAATTTTTTTTCTTCCGTTAGATACACCCGCCCCATTTCGAAAAAGGATACCCCTTCTTCCCGGCGATGAATATTGTATTCCGCTGTCTCCAACAGTTGCGGCACCAGGGAGGTCCGAAGCAGTTTCCGTTCATCACTGATCGGCATGCTGATCCGAATCGGCCGGGCCTTTGGGTGGATCACCTGCTCCAATGAACGAAGGGCATCCGGTGATGTCAAGCTGTAATTGACCACCTCATAAAAGCCGATATCCCGCAACGTATGGCGAATCGTCCGGTGTAACCGCTGCTCCGGGGTCAGGGATCCCGGAGACTGCTGGCCCCAGGGGAGTGTGGTGGGAATCCGGTCATATCCGTACAGGCGGGCCACTTCTTCGATCAGATCCACTTCGATCGAGATATCCGGACGTCGGGATGGAACCTGAACCCGATAGACTCCCTCTTTTACTTCCGCAGGGAAACGAAGGCGACGGAAACTGTCCATGACCGCCTGTTCATCTATCTGCACTCCCAAAACTCCTGTCAAGCGGCTGTGGCGTAATTCGACGGTCACATCGTCAATTTCCCCGATCTGTTCCGCCGTGATGGCAGAGGCCACTTTCCCTGAGGCAAGTTCTCCCATCAACTCCACCGCTCGTTGCAAGGCAGGCAAAATCCGTTCCGGATCGACTCCCTTTTCAAAACGTGTGCTCGCTTCGGAGCGGAGTCCCAATCTGCGGGTGGTCCGACGTACCGTTTCCGGAGCGAAATAAGCGGATTCAATCAGAATCGTGGTTGTCTTTTCCGTCACTTCAGAGTTTGCCCCCCCCATCACACCGGCAATGCCGATCGGTTTGGTCCCGTCGGTGATGAGCAAGGTCCCATGATCACAAGCTCGGGTCACCCCGTCCAAAGTGGTCACTGTTTCCCCGGCAGTCCCCTGGCGAACCACGATCTCCCCATGATCTACCTGGTGGTAGTCAAAGGCATGCAAGGGTTGACCGTATTCCAACATCACGCAATTGGTAATATCCACCACGTTGTTGATGGGGCGCACACCCGCTGCCAACAGCCGGTTCTGCATCCACTGGGGAGAAGGACCCAGCCGGATTCCTTCCACCACTTGGGCGGCGTATAAGGGACATTCCTCCTCTGCATCCAATACGATGGCGACTGATTTCCCCTTCCCTTCCAAACGGCCTTCAGCTGTTTGGGGAAGACGCACTTCCCGGTCTAACAAAGCCCCCACTTCATAAGCGATTCCCCACATGCTGAGACAATCCGAGCGATTGGGCGTCAGGTCCAACTCCAGCACCACATCATCCAAACCGAGGAGTTTTTTCGCATCTTCCCCGACCTTTACCCCTGGGGAGAGAACCAAAATTCCATCCTGTTGCTCCTTAGGCAGAAGTTTCTCCGGCAGACCTAACTCCTGAGCGGAACAGATCATCCCTTGAGAGGGTACCCCCCGCAGCTTAGATCTTTTAATCTTGATTCCCCCTGGGAGTCTGGCTCCAGGCAGAGCGACCGGCACTTTTTGCCCGGTCGCCACATTGGGGGCACCGCAAACAATATTCAAAAGCTCCTCTTCACCAACATCGACCGTGCAAACACGCAACCGGTCCGCATTCGGATGGGGGTCAGCACTTTGTACGTGACCGACCACCACCTTAGTTACGCCGTGATCCCGAAGTTCCACCCCATCTACTTCAATCCCGCCACGAGTTAACTGTTCAGCCAACTCCTCCGGTGAGACTCCCTCCAGATTCACGTATTCATTCAACCACTGATAGGAAACACGCATCGGCTCTCTCTCTCCTTTCCTGTTATACATTTTGAAATTGACGTAGAAACCGAAGATCATTGGTATAGAAATGACGAATATCGTCGATCCCATATTTCAGAAGGGCAATCCGTTCCGGTCCCATCCCGAAGGCAAACCCAGTGTAACGCTCCGAATCGTAACCCCCACGCTCCAACACCCGAGGATGAACCATCCCAGCACCCAGAATTTCGATCCATCCGGTCTGTTTGCACATTCGACAGCCATCGCCGCCACACTGTACACAGGAGATGTCCATTTCGACACTAGGTTCGGTAAAAGGAAAATAGCTGGGGCGCAGCCGGCTTTCCAATTTCCTCCCAAACATCTGCTCGGCAAAGGAGAGCAAAGTGCCATGCAGCTCACTCATAGCGATCCCGCGGTCTACCACCAGTCCTTCCACCTGAGTGAACTGATGGGAATGGGTGGCATCATCATCGTCCCGTCGATATACTTTCCCAGGACAGATGATTTTGACCGGGACTTTTCCCTCCTTGGACTCCATGGAGCGCACCTGAACTGGGGAGGTCTGGGTCCGCAACAGAATCTCAGGTGTGATGTAGAAAGAATCCTGCATATCCCGGGCCGGATGGTCCTTATGGAGGTTGAGAGCCTCAAAATTATAATAATCCGTCTCCACTTCCGGCCCTTCTGCAACTTCAAAACCCATTCCGACAAAAATATCTTCGATGCGCTCAATCACCGCGTTCAGCGGATGCACACCCCCCAAGGGCTTCGCCTTTCCCGGCAGAGTCACATCGATCGTCTCCGAGGCCAGCCGGTGTTTTAGCCTCTCTTGATCCAGCTTCTGCTCTTTGTCCCGGATCCACTCTTCCAAAGAAGCGCGAATCTCGTTAGCCAAACTGCCGATCACTGGCCGCTCGGCAGGCGAAAGATCTTTCATTCCCCGCAGGACAGAGGTGATCTCCCCCTTTTTCCCCAGATACTTCACGCGAATCTCTTTCAAAACATCCAAGTCGGATGCGGAGCGGATCGCCGCTTCCGCCTCCTCTTTCATGGATTTCAGCTGTTCACGCACATGGATTCCCTCCTGAATTCCCATAAAATAAAAAAATCCCGCGTCCGAGGGACGAGAGATTCGTGGTACCACCCTTGGTTGAACAGTCCCCACAAGACGGCGGAAACTGCTCCACTCAAAAAAGATAACGGTTAGATCCGGTACCCCTTACTGCTCCCACAGGAGGTTCAGGGGGACGGCTCAGGAGTGAACTTCCCCATGCCGTGTTCCTGGGGGTGCTTCCAGTCATGGCAACCCCTCCCTGGTCAGGTCGTACATCGGTACTCTTCTCCGTCACAGCCGATGATGGCAATCGATTTTGTTCTCCAGTATAGCCAAAAACTTGACGCGATGCAATGACACACACGAAAACATGTCTCTGAGTAAAGTTGGATTGAAAATCAGCCGGTTTCCATCCACTGTTGGCGGAGGAGTTCAAATAGAAGAATCCCTGCCGTCACCGACACATTGAGGGATTCCACTTGTCCGGGCATGGGAATTTTCACCCGGTCATCCACCAGGGAATCGATTTCCGCGGAAACGCCCTTGCCTTCATTTCCAAGCAAAATCGCCGTCTGTTTCGGATAATGGCAATCAAAATGAGCCTTCTCTCCTCGGGGGCTCGTCCCCGCCACCCAATATCCCTGTTTTTTCAACTCAGGAATGGCCTCTCTCAGATCCACACGTCGGATACGGGAGCGAAACAAGGAGCCCATTGCAGAACGGACCACCTTGGGGTTGAAAGGATCTACCGTCCCCGCTCCCAACCAGACATCCCGAACTCCTGCCGCTTCAGCCGTCCGCAGGATCGTCCCCAGATTGCCCGGGTCCCGGATGGCATCCAGCAACAGTACTGGCTCTTCACCACGGATCCGATAACCATCCTTATTTTCCGGGACCACCACCTCAGCGGCGACTCCCTGAGGAGTCTGGGTATCCACTAATTGCGAGAAGGTAGAAGGATACAAGGCATAAACCGAAACTTCATCCAGATAGGAGAGACTCTCCAACCGCTCGATCCCCTCATCAGACACAATCACTGAACGCACTTTCCATCCTGCCACAGTGGCTTCCTTCAGCAATTTTTCTCCTTCAATCAGGATGCTACCGAATTCCTCCCGTCCCTTCCGGGTACTCAGTTTCCGCCAACGCTTCACTTTCTCGTTGCGGGCAGAGGTGATTTGATGGATCTCCATGGTTTATGCACGTTCCTCCAGTTTTTTTAAGTCATCGTTATGACCGATCACGACCAAGACATCACCCCGGCGGATCCGGTCCCCAGCCAAGGGGGCGATGTTGATTTTATTTTTACTCTTGATAGCCATTACGTTACAACCGAACATGGCGCGGATATCTAACTCCTCCAGAGTTTTTCCAGCAAAGAATTCCCCCGCATGCACTTCAATGATACTGTATTCATCCGCCAACTCGATATAATCCAAGATATTGGGAGAGATCAGATTATGTACGACCCGCACTCCCATATCCCGTTCGGGATAAACCACCTTGTAGGCTCCGATCTTATACAACACTTTGCCATGAAGGTCGTTCCTCGCCTTGACCACCACCTTTTCTACCCCCATCTCCCGCAGAATCAGTGTGGTCATAATACTGGACTGAATATCTTCGCCGATGGAGATAACCACCACATCAAAGTTTCGAATCCCCAGTGCCTTAAGAGCATTTTCATCGGTGGAGTCCGCCTCCACAGCATGGGTGACAATCTGAGCAAAATCCTGAACCCGCTGCGGGTCGCGATCGATGGCCAGCACATCATACCCCATCTCGTGCAGGGTTTTAGCCACACTTCCGCCAAAACGGCCCAAGCCGATGACTGCAAACTCTTTCTTCATCGAGATCCTCCCTTTTTCGGTGCCCATACATGGTGTGTATTATATCACAATGTTTCCCACCAGACGGATAAGCTGTCTCTTCCGGGTCAAACTACACATGAAAGGAGGGAGCGCGAAGTGAGCTTTCCCATTCGTGGGGCTATCTATTACAACATCAAGGAGATGGATCCCCAACAGCTGAAATCGATGGTGGAAGATTCGATTCAGGGTGAGGAAAAACTGCTTCCCGGATTGGGCGTCCTCTTTGAAGTGATCTGGAAGAACAGCACGCCCCAGGATCAGGAACATATGATTGAAACATTGCACGAGCATATGCCCAGGAAAGAGGCGCAACCCCCCGTCGCACCGTCTTAAACCATCCGGTTCAAGTTTTCTCTCTTATACCCGATTTCTTTCCGTACAAAAAAAGGCTGATGACGGATCCGGTCATCAGCCTTGGTCTATTTGTATTCGTTATTCACAACCCCTGACAGAGCTGATCCACTGTCTTCTGATCCAGCCGGCGAATCACTGCCACCAACAACTGAACCAAATGTTCCACATCCTCCTCATGGATAATGGAAGTGTGGCTGTGGATATAGCGAGCAGGCACTCCCAGACTAAGGCTGGGAACCCCTTGATCAAACAGATGAATATGGCTCGCATCTGTGGCTCCCCGGGCAATCCATTCATATTGCAGAGGAATCTCTTCTTCTTTTGCCACATCCTGCACCAGTCGGACCAGGCCCCGATGGGGCAGATGTCCTGCATCATACAGTACCAGTTGGGGACCGCTACCTAATCGGCAAGGGACTTGATCCTTGTGAATCCCCGGCGTATCCCCAGCAATCCCCACATCCACCGCGATCCCGATATCAGGTCGGACAGCAGCGGTGGCAGTATGGGCTCCCCGGCGTCCCACTTCCTCCATCACGGTCCCTACACCGTAAACCGTGTTGGAATGATCGGTCTGACTCAGCCGTCTCAACACTTCCACAGCGACAGCGCACCCCATCCGATTGTCCATCGCTTTAGCCAACCAATGTTTGGAGTTGGCCATCACTGTAAAGGGAGACCAGGGAACCACCACATCACCGGGATGAATCCCAAGCGCTTCGGCTTCTTCTTTGTCAGATACCCCCACATCGATGAAGAGTTCCTCCAGAGAAACCGCTTTTTTCCGCTGATCCATGGGAAGAAGATGGGGGGGTTTGGAACCGATCACCCCCAACACGTTTCCCTGATCCGTGATCACTTCCACCCGTTGGGCAGACACGACTTGACTCCACCATCCACCCAGTGGCTGAAAACGCAAAAATCCTTCTTCGGTGATTCGGGTCACCATGAAACCGATCTCATCCAGGTGGCCCGCCACCATGATCCGGGGCCCTGTCGTCCCTTGTCGTGCGATCAGCGCCCCCAGATGATCTGAAGTGACCTCATCGGCAACGGGAGCCGCCCATCGAGCCATCCGTTTCCGGACAGGCCCCTCATGTCCTGGGGGACCGGGTACTTCTGTCAGCTCCTTGAGCAATTGTTTAAAATCTCCGCGTTTTACGTCTGACATAGTATGTAGTAGCACCTCTTTCTAGATGAAGACCCTGTTTATTTTAACATAATCCCTTGGTTTCATCTTGTCGGCCCCCGGAAAAAACAGTCCCGCGGACCCAAGCGTCAGCCCGCGAGACCCTTTATTTATTTTCCATCCTTCCTTTAGGCAGACGGACTGTCAGGCGTTTTGCCTCTGGATCCATCTCGGTGATCATACCGGAGGGTTCCACCGGTATCGGCAGGTACACATGGAGAGTGAACTGGAATTGCCTCCGTTCCCTCACTTCATCCCTGCCTGTGGATCCTGAAATAAACAGAACGTTGTCCTCCACCCGGACATCCATTTCGTGACGGGGATTCAGGGAAGGGATATCCACCTGGACCACCACTTCGGTCGGTGTCTGCTCACATCGAACCGAAGTCCGGTTTGGATCCAACTCATGGGAGAGCCTTTCCATCTCCAGCCACATCTCTCCCATCTCCTCGTACAACATGGACTCAAACCACGGTCGAAGCCACCCCAACCGCATCACCTCCCGGGAGCATCCTTACTCCTTGTCAGACTATGAAAGCGAGCCGGTTTAAGTGACATCTGTCACGGGGGGGTTTGCGGAAGAGTATCCGGAAAGCGGATCAATAATAAGGTCCGAAATATCCTCCTCCCCACCACCAGAAGAAGGCAAAAAACAGGAAAATAATCACAATGACCGCGATAGCGATCCACCAACCCCAGCCCCATCCGAATCCGAATCCGAATTCTCCATAACCTTTGGTCTTCGCTTTACTCAATTGCCAGACCTCCTTCCTTCGCAATAACTCCCTACAGGGTATTCTCAAACTATTTCATCGGTATAGACAAGGGCCCACTCCCCATACTTTTCAGGCAAAATCACGTCTGACCAAGCGTGTTGATTCGCCATATTTTAGGTAGGAAATAAGATCGGGATGGTGGGAGGGTGAAGAGCCTTTGCGCTCTTTGCAAGAGATCGTAGCCCTCCCACCATCCCCGTCCCCTCAAACAATATTTTGCGATGGGGCAATGGAAAGAGCGAAAGGTCGTTTCCTTCCCATCCTCCAATTGATGGTCTTCATCAACAAACGTCTGACGAGTCAAGTGTTTAAGGAAATCTGGATTTACCAGACAACCGATATAAATCACAGCATTCTTAAAAAAATCCTTCCTCTCGCAAAGAGAGGGATCCTTTGATACAATGAGGAATAGTGTACATCAACCCCTGGAAAGCTCCCTTACAGGGAGCTGGCGAGGCAATCTAAAAAACTAAATGAAGTGTACAACCCCTGTAAGACGGGAGTCCGAGGAACCGGGCTGAGAGGGTAGCTGAGTAGTCCGCTGCCGACCGTATACCTGATCTGGATCATGCCAGCGGAGGTACAGAGACGGGGCGAGATTTTTTACCCAGGCTCCTGACCCTCGCCGCCGGCATCCCGGCGGCATTATTTTTTTAGGGAGTGAGCAAATTGATATCAACATCGAGCAGGATTCCACGGGCACTGACCATCGCCGGCTCTGACAGCGGTGGAGGAGCAGGAATTCAGGCGGATCTCAAAACATTTCAGGAATTAGATGTCTTTGGAATGTCTGCGGTCACTGCCATCACCATCCAAAATACCCTGGGAGTTCATGGAATCTATGAACTGGATCCAGAGGCTGTCGCTGGCCAAATCGATGCCGTGGTGGAAGATCTGGGTGTAAATGCTTTGAAAACCGGAATGATCGCCAACATCTCCATTATGGAGATCATCGCGGATAGGGTGAAACGACACCGCTTATTCCCTCTGGTAGTCGATCCGGTGATGGTGGCCAAAGGCGGAGCCTTTCTGTTGGAAAAATCCGCCCAAAACACACTGGTCGACACCCTGATCCCCCTGGCCCAATTGGTGACACCCAACCTGCCAGAGGCCGAAGTCCTGACCGGGATGAAATTGAACACCGACGAATCTTGCAAGGAAGCCGCCCGACAGATCCACGACATGGGGGCCGCGGCTGTAGTGATCAAAGGCGGGCATCTGGAAGGAGAATTCTCCACAGATCTCCTGTTTGACGGAGAATCCTTCCACACTTTTACCGCTCCCCGAGTCTCCACCCGCCACACCCACGGAACCGGTTGTACGTTTTCCGCTGCGGTCACAGCGGAATTGGCAAAGGGACGTCAGTTAACGAAGGCCGTGTCCACCGCCAAAGAGTTTGTCACCCAGGCAATCGCTCATCCCCTGGAGCTAGGGGCAGGACACGGTCCCACCAATCATTGGGCCTTCCGCCAATCTCGCACACAAACTGTCATTTCCGACTCTCCCTGAACATAGAATGATCATTGGTGCTTCGAATCCACGACCATCAAATATAAAGGGAGCGTGATGATATGCCGGTTTCACCTGCAAGCCTCCGGCTCTATTTTGTCATGGGGAGCGAGGACTGCAAGGGGCGGGATCCGGTTTGGGTATTGCGAGAAGCCATTCATGGTGGCATCACCATGTTTCAATTCCGAGAAAAAAAATCATCCCTTACCCTTTCCCAAAAGGTGTTCCTCGGTAAAAAATTGCGGGATATCTGTACCCGGCAAGGGATTCCCTTCATCGTCAATGACCGCACCGACCTGGCCATGGTACTGAACGCCGACGGGGTGCATGTGGGACAGGAGGATCTGCCTGCCGTGCAAGTCCGCCGTCTGTTGGGGCCTCAGCCGGTACTCGGTGTTTCCTGTGGCAATCCAGAAGAGGCAGATAAGGCCACTCAAGCCGGTGCCGATTATATTGGCGTCGGGGCCATGTATGCCACCCGTTCCAAACCGGATGCCGGTGAACCCATCGGACCCTCCGCCATCCGGCAAATTGCCCGCATGGACAACTCTCCTCTTCCCATCGTCGGAATCGGTGGCATCCATCATCACAATGCCAAAGCTGTGATCCAGGCGGGAGCTGAGGGAGTCGCTGTCATCTCCGCCATCGCCGGAGCCACTTCTCCCCGTCAGGCGGCAGCGGAGCTGAGGGAAACCGTGGAGCAGACTTTGGAGGAACAACAGGCTATCTAGAAGCGTGATGAAATGGGAAAAACCCATCCCAACCGGCTGAGTCCCAAAATATAGATTCACCAGACATACCTTAATTGTAGATAAAGCCGTGCAAGACCGTCGATGAACCCTATTTGCATAGCCACTTAGGCCAGGGGGTAACGAGGTATACCCACTTCAACCCCCCCTTTGTTAATCTCGCAAAGAACCCCCGTCACGATCGTCGAGGGTTCTTTTCACCTCTTAGTGGACATAAGGTCATTTTGGGCGGCCAAATTCCTCACCAAACAGGATCAACCGACACAATAGCTCCTTCTAAAACTGGAGGGATTGGAGAAGGTACCTCCGGAGGGGGATATGAAGCCAATGAAAGGGTACCGGACCATTACGGTTTTGGTACATATCGAGCAACTTCCGGGAGGATATTTATAGAGGATGAGTCAGGGCTGTTGATGTACCAGAAAATAGGCAGCGGAAGGGAGTCGTGTGCTGCCATAGCGAGACCTGGGAGCGGAAGCGACCTTGGCGAGACTTGTACCCTATGGGTGCAAAGCGACCTTTG
>NZ_JBNPXF010000027.1:0-50353 GCF_050433445.1 Kroppenstedtia sanguinis
AAAAATTGGGCGACTTTTCCCCTGTTGAGCATCGGGAAAAAGTCGCCGCATAACCGTTCTTTTTTCATTGTCTACTTGACGGGGTCAAGACCACTCCACCGGTCCTTCTTCGTAGAGGTTGAGATCCTCCCGATAGCGATCCATATCCGGGTATTCATGGGCGATGCGGGCGGAAGCCGCGGCGGCGATGCCGGCCACTAGATCGTCGAGGAAGACGTGGATGCCACCGTCGTGATTGTTCAGTTTCCTCAGAATGCCCTGCTTGGTTTTATCCAAGTAGCCGAAACCCGTCAATCCGATTGTTCCATAAACGTTGGTGATGGAGAGAGCCAAAATTTCATCAATGCCGTACAGAGGTTCGTCCACTTCCATCATCTTTTGCAAAGGTGGGGGAAGTTCTTGACGTTCTGCCAATTCATCCAGGGCCACCCCGGTGATCAGAGCGTTTTGCACCTCTCGCTTGCGCAACACGTGTTCCACACTCTCCAGACATTCCTGCCGCTTCAATTTGTCGTTATAAGGATGTTGTAGAGAAAAAGCGATCGCTGCAATCGACTCCAAGGTGACCCCCCTCCGGTTCAGGAGTTCCACCACATGGCGGTAAAACAAAAGGTACCACCTTCTTCATCCCGATCATGGAACATTCTATGATTCCCGCCCACCTGAGGTGCGGGAAGAGACTCCCATGCGGAAAGAATGCGTTCCCAGTATGCCCTCCACCTGTCTTTTCAATGCATCGGAAGGAAGAACTCCATATCTGTCCACTGGAAGCTCCAACAGCTTCCCGCTCCCTTCATAAAAAAGCCGCACCGGCACTCCTCCCCTGTCAGAGAGCAAGAGACGTTTCAGGCGCCCGAGTACCTCGGGCCCTTCGCTCCCTGAAGGAATCCGGATATAGACCGTCGCTTCCCCCTGGGCTTCCTGGACCCGCTCCGATTGCGGTTTTGGAAGCGACTGCAAGTCTTCCACACGATCCGCCAACACTTTGTTCCCCTGTTCATGACCATTGATCCGACCGGTCACCAAGACCGCCTGGTCGGTCTGCAAAAGAGAACGGAATTGGCGCAAAGTCCGGGGAAACACCACCACCTCCACCTGCGTGGAATGATCTTCCAGGGTGACAAAGGCCATCGGTTCTCCTTTGCGGGTGGTGATCGCCTTCACCTCTCGGACCAAGCCCCCAACCGTCACCCGCTCCTCCTCCCGACAACCCGACAGATCCCCCAGGCGATGAGTCGCCCGGGAGGTGATGATCTGCCGAAAAGGATCCAGGGGATGACCAGACAGATACAGTCCCAATAGCTCCCGTTCCATTTCCAGCTCTTCCCGGGAAGTAAAGGGTTTCACTCCATCATAGGTGAACCGGGCCCGAGATCCTTCAGGGGGCTCATCGAAGAGTTGGAGCTGATTCTCGGATTGTTGTTTGCGATATTTCCCCCCTTGCTCCATCGCTTCGTCCAACATGGCCAGCAAGCGAGCTCGGTGGCCGGGAAGATCATCCATCGCCCCGCATTGGATCAAAGATTCAATCACCCGTCGGTTACAGGTGCGCAAATCCACCCGGCGACAGAAGTCGAATAAATCCCGGAATGGCCCTTGCCTCCGTTCCTGCAGAATGGACTCGATCGCGTGGCTACCCACATTTTTGATGGTCGCCATCCCCATTCGGATGCCTCCACCTTTCACGGAAAATCCGTGTTCACTTTCGTGGATGTCCGGGGGAAGTACCTGAATTCCATGTTTGCGACAATCCTCGATATACTCCGCCATCTTCCCCTGGCTGCCCATAACAGTCGTCATCAAGGCCGCCATAAAAGGAAGAGGATGATTCGCTTTCAGAAATGCCGTCTGATAAGCGAGAACGGCGTAGGCTGCGGAGTGGCTCCGGTTGAATCCGTAATCGGCAAAACGGAGAATCAGATCATACACCTTGCGACCTGTCTCCTCGCTGTATCCCTGGGTCACACTACCAGAAATAAAGGCGGCCCGCTGTTCATCTAGAGCCTCCCGTTTCTTCTTGGAGACCGCCCGCCGCAACAGATCCGCCTGCCCTAAGGTAAATCCCGCCATTTTCGAGGCAATTTGCATAATCTGTTCCTGGTAGACGATGATGCCATAGGTGTTCTTCAGAATCGGCTCCAGATCGGGATGGGGATAATCCACCGCCTCTCGACCATGTTTGGCCCGGATAAAACGGGGGATCTGCTCCATCGGGCCGGGACGGTAGAGAGCGAGGACGGCGATCAGATCCTCAAAAGCATTAGGCTTCAGCTCCCGGAGGACCCGCCGCATACCAGGAGACTCCATCTGAAACACTCCGGTGGTTTCCCCCTGGGACAACATTTGGTAGGTGGTCGGGTCATCATAAGCCGACTGGCTAAAATCGACCTGTACCCCCTCTCTCTCCCAGATCGATTGGATGGAGCGCTCGATCACCGTCAGATTCCGCAAACCCAAAAAATCCGCCTTCAGGAGTCCGATCTCCTCCAATGCTTCCATGGGATACTGAGTGAGGCTGAGACCCTCGCTTCCCCGCTCCAGGGGAACATGATCTGTCAGATCCGTGTTGGCAATCACGACTCCGGCAGCATGAGTAGAAGCATGTCGCGGAAAACCTTCCACCTTGCGGACATTTTCAATCAAGCGGGCAACCCGGGGATTTTCCCGCACCATTTTCTCCAAGGGAGAGCCGCTTTTCATCACTTGATCCAGGCTGACACCCGGCCCTGCCGGAATCCCCTTGGCCACTTGATCCACCTCGGCATAAGGCATCCCCATCACCCGGCCTACATCCCGTACCGCCGCTCGAGGGGCCATCGTGCCAAAGGTGATGATCTGAGCTACTCGGTGGTCCCCATATTTCCCGGTGACATAATGAATCACTTCATCCCGGCGCTCATAGTTGAAATCAATATCGATATCAGGCATGCTTACCCGTTCCGGATTAAGGAAGCGTTCAAACAGAAGATGGTGCCGAATCGGATCGACGTCAGTGATCCCCAACACATAGGAGACCAGACTGCCCGCCGCCGATCCCCGACCTGGCCCGACAGCGATCCCTTGTTCCCGGGCAAATCGGACAAAATCCCACACGATTAGAAAATAGTCGTTAAATCCCATATTCCCGATCACGGACAACTCATATTCCAGCCGCTCCTCCACCTCCCGATTCACCTTGCCGTAACGCTTGTAGACCCCTTTACGACAGAGCGCCGTGAGATAGTCATGAGCAGTTACGCCTTCCGGCACTGGAAATCGGGGGAGCAGCCGTTCGCCCAAGGGGATCTCCACCCGGCAACGGTCAGCGATCCGGCGGGTATTCTCTACGGCTTCCGGCACATGGGCAAACAAGCGCTCCATCTCCGTCGCCGATTTCAAATAAAATTCGGTGGAAGGAAAGCGCAACCGATCTTCCTCGTCCAGACGACGATTGGTTCCGATACAAAGCAGACAATCGTGCATCTCATGGTCCACCCGATCCACATAATGCAGATCATTGGTGGCTACCAGCGGCAGATTCGCCTCCCGGCCCAGGGAGATGAGATGCCGGTTCACCTTTTGCTGGTCAGGCAACCCATGATCCTGCAACTCGAGAAAGAAATTCCCCGGCCCAAAGATTTCCTCGTACTCCTGCATCAACTGACGGGCCTTGTCAAAATCATCCTCCAGAATAGCCTGAGGGATCTCCCCGGCCAAACAAGCGCTGGTGGCGATCAAACCCCGGTGGTGACGGCGTAGAAGCTCTTTATCCACCCGTGGTTTATAATGGAAGCCCTTCAGCTGAGCCTCAGTCACGATCTTCATCAGATGGCGATATCCTTCATCATTCTCCGCCAACAACAGCAGATGGTGCATCCGACTTTCCCGCGGCGAGGGGCGTTCCTCTAATCTGCCTGGAGTGAGGTACACCTCACATCCGATGATCGGCCGAATCCCCGCTTTGCGGCACGCTTTATAGAAGGGGATCACTCCGTACATCACCCCGTGATCGGTGATGGCCAAAGCATCAAAGTCCGCCTCTTTCGCCCGTTCCACCAGCCCTTCGATCCGGGACGCCCCGTCGAGTAAGCTGTATTCCGTATGTACATGAAGATGAACAAACGGAGATTTTTTCATTCCCTTCACCCGGCCCACAAAAAGTTTCTCCCCCTATTATACCCCATCGCAACAAGGGAGGCGAACATACCATCCCCACCCTCAAACATAAACAAGCCCAGCCTGTCATACAGTGAAAGCAAGGAACCCATGGAACAAAGGCGGTGTCGGGATGGGAGAGTTTTGGTCAACTACCATATTAAACTATTTTATCGCCATGGGCGTCGTTCTGGGAGGATCGGTGCTAGGAGGAGTAGGCGCCTTTTTCGGCAACGATCCCCCGATGGATGCCATGCTCCGTCTGGCAGAGCAATTGAAAATATGGGCTCTGGTGGCCGCCCTCGGCGGAACCTTTGACACCATCAAATCCTTTGAAGTCCATATCCTCGGTGGAGAACTGCATCAGGCTTTTCAGCAAATGATCTTTATCCTGAGCGCCTTCTTCGGAGCTCATGTCGGCACCGTTCTGATCCGGTGGTTGATTCAAGGAGAAATTTGAGATGAAATCTTCAAGAAGGCTCCGGCTACTCCGAGTGGTGGTCGCCTTTCTGTTAGGCGTGCTATTCGGGTCATCGGGGATGAATTTTCTCTATGGTCAAAAACTGGATGCACTCTATCTGGAGCGCAATATCCTGATTTACAGAAACAACGAAAAGTCACGGGAGATCAACACCCTGCGTAAAGACCTGGACAAACACGCAGGCCCCCAGTTTATTCGCAGAATTCCCGTGGAAGTGGATGCATCTGACATGGACAATGGATTTGTCGAGGAACGGATCCGGGAAAGAGTGCAAAAAACCCTGCAACCCTTTCTTGGGAAACCCATTCATTGGGTGAAAGATAACCCTGACGTTGTAGATAATATGTTAAAAGACCGCCTCTTGCAGATCCAGCAAGACAAAGAGACCCATCATATCAAGGTCCGGTTGAAATACATGGTCTTCAACGGTACCGATGAGATGAAAGTCTGGATTCTCGCCAAGGAAAATAAAGAAAAAAATGTGTCAATCGGTAGGAAGTAATCGCCAAACTCCTGGAAAAAGGGTATGATATAGATAAAGAAAGGGGGGGATCTATATGATCATCAGCCGAAAACAAATGGCTAAAGCAAAGGTGGAAAAGTTGAAACGCGGATTCTCCGCTTATGCGGAGACAAAGGAAGTTGCTGACCTCATCGAGAAGGAGTTAGCTCAATTGGACCTGCCAGTCATCGTTGAACAGACACCCATCGGATATTGGTTCATCCTTGCTGAACAACCTCTCGAGCACCCCCCGGGTCCCGTTGACTCTCGTTGCAACTAATGCCCCAAACCAGCGCTTTCCGCCGTTTGGCGGAGAGCGTTTTGTATACATACAGGAGGTTCTATCTATGCAATTCTTCTTATTGCTGCTGGTCCTCGTCATCATCTACACCGCCATTCGAACCTTTACCCACAGCATCGCCGGCCGGCGGACCCAAGGGTGGGATCAGTTGAAACACCAGGCCCAGATGAATATCCACATGGGGATCATGTTCATCTCCGTCGCCCTCATGCAAGGGGTCTCCCTGAGCGGAGGCTGGCTTCGCCTCGTTCTACTCATCCTGATCGGTCTGCTCGGAATTTACAACCTGATCTACGGCATCCGCGCCTGGCGCTTTTACAAAAAAGAATCCGACACATGAAACACGGCTCTTCTCCATACCATCCGGTAGGAGCAAGAGCCGTGTTTTTGTCACCTGGTCGGATTCCATACCTGGTTAGTAAAACAGCCATCCGCAGAACGGATGGCTGTTGTTGTTGTCAATTACTTCGTCCACTCTTTCACTTTGTCCGGATTCTTTTTCACCCAGTCAGCAGCGGCTTCCTCCGGCTTTTTGCCATCTTGGATCGCCAGCATCACTTCGCCCATATCCTCTTCGTCCCAATGGAATTGGTCGAGGATTTTGTAGGCTTCAGGGTTATCCTTTTTCAGATTCTTACCTACAACGGTGTGGATATTCTCCTTGTCTCCGAAGCTCTTCTTGGGATCGTCAAGGTATTTTAAATCAAATTTGGTAAATTTCCAGTGAGGGCTCCATCCGGTGACCACAATCGGTTTTTTCTCGTCGATCGCTTTTTTAAGAGAGGCGACCATCGCCGCATCGGACCCTTCTACCAATTCCATATCCAGATTGTAGTCTTTGATCGCCTTGCGAGCGGACTCCATCACACCCGCTCCGGCATCGATCCCAATGATTTTCCCGTCAAATTCATCTTTTTTCTTATTCAGATCGGCGATGGTATCCACATCCACATAATCAGGGACTACCAGACCGAGACGAGTTCCTTTCAGGTTGGGGCCTAAGTCCTCCACCTGGTTTTTAAATTTCTTGTAGTAGCTCTCATGAGTGATGGGCAACCAGGCCGCGACCATCGCATCCGCACTGCCACTGGCCACTCCAGCCCACATCGGGCCAGCTTCCACCTGTTTCAATTCCACTTTGAAACCTTGGTCTTCCAATACCTTTTGAATCACATGGTTACTAGCTACTTCCGAGTCCCAACTCACGTAAGCAAGTGTTACCTTTTTTTTGTCGTCTCCACTCTGTTGACCGCAAGCCACCGTAAACAGAAGGGCCAACATGGAGACGAAGAGAAAAGCACGCTTCCAACGGGTCTTCAAAACAGTTCACTCCTTGGTTCCCTCTGATCGAGGGGGGTAATTCCATCAGATATAACTTCTTCTTCAAAATCAAGGGCATTTCCTGCCTCAAGCGGGCTTTTGCGTATCCTTGCCCAGGCTCTGGGTAATCCGGTCCAGTACGATGGCGATGATGACAATAGCCAGACCCCCTTCAAAACCGGTACCCACTTCCAGCCTGCTGATCGACTGCAACACAATCGCACCCAATCCGCCAGCACCGATCATCGAGGCAATCACAACCATCGACAGTGACAGCATGATCGTCTGGTTTACCCCCGCCATAATCGTGGTCCGGGCCAAGGGGAGTTGAACTTTAATTAGTTTCTGCCCTGAAGTGGAGCCAAATGCATCTGCAGCTTCAATCAAATCTTCCGGTACTTGGCGAATCCCAAGAGTGGTCAAACGAATCGTCGGCGGCATCGAAAAAATCACCGAAGCGATCACTCCAGGTACAGCCCCCAGAGCAAAGAAGAAAACTGCAGGAATCAGATAAACAAAAGCTGGCATCGTCTGCATAAAGTCCAAAACCGGAGAAAGGATGTTGCGAACCGCTTGATTGCGTGCAGCCCAAATGCCTAAGGGAATTCCCAGTATGACAGAAATCAACGATGCAGTGAGTACTAGAGACAGCGTTTCTATGCTCTTATCCCACAATCCGAGGTTCTCTACCAAGCAGAGTCCCACCAGGGTGAACAGGGCCACCGACCACCGGCTTGCCCATAGGGCCAAGGCGCTGATCAAAACGATGGTTACCAAAGGAGGTGCCACCGTGAGGATCATTTGGAAAAAACCTACCGTCGGCTCAACGATATTAGTGATAAAGGAAAAGAGCCCAGATAAGTTATCCGTCAACCAGTTGACTAGCGCATCCACCCACTGATCAAGCGGAACCTTGGGAATCGGCATCCGTTTTCACCCCGTTTCCAGCGAGTGCGGCAAAGATCACGCCTCGAACCACCACACCCTTCAATTTCTCCTGTTGGTCCACAACCACGGCGGGATGAGCGAATTGTTTTTCCGCCATTTCCGGCAGAAGATCACTCACCGGCGTATCTTCATGAACCTTCACAACATCTGTGATCAACACATCTTCGATCGTCTTGCCATTTTCCGCCACTTCCTTGGCGCCTTCCGCAGTAAGGATCCCCATGAATTTGCGATCCCTTCCCACAACCATGACGGTGGAGGTTCCCCCTTCCCGCATCCGTTTCAGAGCTACACGGGGACCTTCCTTCCCAAGGACAAGGGCTTCAGAGCGTTTCATGATCGACCCGGCGGTCAGAACCTTGGTCAGATTCACATCTTCCACAAATCTTTCCACATACTCTGTAGCCGGACTGGTCAAAATCTCCTCCGGCGTGCCGATTTGTACGATTTCCCCATCCTTCATCAGAGCGATCCGATCCCCGATCCGCAGAGCTTCATCCAAATCGTGGGTAATAAAGATAATCGTTTTTTGCATGGAGGATTGAAGATCCATCAATTCATCCTGCATATCCTTACGGATCAATGGATCTAGAGCACTGAAGGCTTCGTCCATCAACAGGATGTCCGGATCGTTAGCCAATGCCCGGGCTAAGCCGACCCGTTGTTGCATCCCACCGGAGAGCTGATCGGGACGGCTGTCAACATAATTTGCCAAGCCGACCAAGCCCAATGCTTCCAAGGCCTTTTCTTTTCGTTTCTCTTTGGGGATTTCCTGCACTTCCAGACCGTATTCCACATTTTCCCGCACGCTTTTGTGAGGAAACAAAGCAAAGCGTTGGAAGACCATCCCCATCTTGGTCCGACGAATCTGCCTCAATTCCTGGGCATTCATCTGGGATACATCTTTCCCATCCAGTTGAATGGAACCTTCCGTTGGTTCGATCAACCGGTTGAAAAGCCGCACCAATGTGGATTTCCCACTGCCAGACAAACCCATAATCACAAATACCTCACCGGCATCCACCGAAAAACTAGCTCGGTTGACACCGACGGTCATTCCTGTTTCCTTCAGAATTTCTTCCTTACTCTTTCCTTGACGCACGAGCTCCAGACCCTTGGCCGGATTGCGCCCAAAAATCTTCGTTAGATCCTTCACTTCAATTTTATTCATCTTCTCCCCCTTGTACATGTCTTGATTGGATGGGATCTGTCCATAGGTTCACTTTACCCCATTTCGCTTTTGAAAAAACAAAAACCTGGGTCATCATGACCCAGTCCTAAATAGATTAACATAGATTTCTTATATAGCAAAACAACTAAATCGCTCACCGCTCAATCAATTGGGCAGTCACGAGAGCCTTTGCCACCATATGGCCATCTTCCACCACTTCCACGTCTACCTTGCCCACTTTTCTGCCCAGCTCAATCACTTGAGGCCGGATCAGCAACTTCCGTTCCAGTTGAACCGGCTTCAATGTATACAGAGTCAGGTTGTCTGTTACCATATCCCCGCGATGCTGCTTGCGCAGGCGGCGATGAGCCGCTTCAGTGATGAGAGTGGTCATCACCCCTGTGGAGAGATTTCCCAGTGGATCTGTCATCTGAGGAACGACCATCCCCTGAAATGAAATCTCTCCATTTTTCCCCTTCACCTCATCAAATCCTTGAAACACGAGATCATTGATCGTCTCTCCCATCTGAGGTTGCTTCTGCATATATTGAAGGGATTTGATCACATCCTGACGACTGATCACTCCCAGTAATAGATGCTGTTGATTTACAACTGGCAACAATTCGATGCCTTCCCACACCATCTCGTGGGCAGCGGTGGCCAAGGATGTTTTCGGGGTGACTGTAATCGGATTTTTCGTCATCACCCGGTCGATCCGTTCATGGAAAGCATGTCCCACCACATCTTTGGCCGTCACCATTCCGTGCAACCGACCCTTATCGTCGACCACAGGGTAGCGGCTATGCTTTGTCTCCTGAACCGATGTATGAAAGTTTTCCACCTGATCATTTAACTTTAAAAATATAGGGGGCTGCTCCGGATTCAACATATCCTCCACCAGTAGGATCTCTTTTTTAATCAAACGGTCATAGATCGCCCGGTTGATCATCGCCGCCACAGTAAAGGTATCATAACTGCAGGAGATCACTGGCAACTCCAGTTGGTCAGCCAACTGCTTCACTTCCTCCGTGGCGTCAAATCCCCCGGTGATCAGCACAGCCGCCCCCCGTTCCAGAGAGATCCGATGGGCGTTATCCCGATTTCCGACAATCATCAGTTGTCCGGGTTCCATATAGCGGATCATCGCTTCCAATTTCATCGCACCGATCAAAAACCGATTCAACGTTTTATGAAGACCAGCGCTCCCCCCGAGAACCTGACCGTCTACAATGTTCACCACTTCAGCAAAGGTGAGTTTTTCGATTTTGGAACGATGTTTTTTTTCAATCCGAACCGTACCCACTCGTTCCACGGTGGAGACCAGCCCCTGATTTTCCCCATCTTTGATGGCTCGGTACGCAGTTCCCTCACTGACACCCAGTTCCCGAGCGATTCGCCGAACCGAGATTTTGTGGCCGATCTCCAGATTTTCTATATATTCCAGAATCTTTTCGTGTTTTGTCGTCACGTGCACTCACTTCTTTCCCCGTGTTCTATTATCTCTTTAGATCACCTTGATCCTATTTTTCGCAAATCGAGAGCAGGAGGGCGGAGGGACGGCCCCGATCTCTTATAAAAACGCATAGGGAGACCCAGGAATGGTAAGTCTGCTCCCTTGAGTGCATCGCGAGACCAAAAACAGAATGCCCTATGAGTGCAAAGGCGAGTCAAATCCCTCTCTGCGCCCTGCGATGATTTTACATACCACAACCGAAGAGGCCCTATATCGACGCTTTCTTCCACATTATACATGAGCATGGAGTGGAAACCAAAAAACCCCCCGTCCAACGGGTTTCATATAAAAAGAGAGCTCCCTGCTCAGGGGGCTCTCTGCCACTTCCTTTTGAGGGTGGCGGGTGCAGCCATCGATTTTTTTTGTTTTTCCGCTTGCAGCCACCGCAGGCGACGTGCCTTCTCATCCTTTTGTCTCTTTTCCCGGTCCAGCTGCAGGACCATTCGCCAATTGGCCGCAATCACCAAGTAAGCAAAGGCCAACCAACTCAAAGCAAACAGCGATGATCCTTGGAGAGTCATCGATACCGGAATGCGGGGCACGGCGATCAACAAGAGTGCCAGGGCGACTACCAGAGCGATTTCGTGTTTGGTACGAAACAAAGATGCCTCCCCCTTTTATCCCATCTATTCTTATCTATACAGATCCCACCGGGAAAAAATGCACAAAAAAAAGAGGCGGTGGGTTGCACCGTCTCCAATTAGGGGGTTTTCATCCTAACTCAATCCTAGTTCTTGGACATTACAGGGAAGTTACATCCAATTTACATTTTGTTATCCCATAAGTATTTTTTAAAGTTTGAAGGATTCTCCGGGCTGGATCACTTGACCGTCAAGTTGTTTCTCCGACAAACGACGGACAAAAAGGTCGGCATCCTGTTCAATCAGCGGGAAGGTATTATAATGCATCGGTACCGTTTTTCCGGCGCCGATCCATTCCGCTGCGATCAAGGCATCCTCTGGACCCATCGTGAAGTTATCCCCGATCGGCAGCAACGCCAGATCGATATCGTTCAACTCACCGATCAGCTTCATATCGGAAAAAAGACTCGTATCTCCGGCGTGATAGATCGTTTTCCCACCCAGAGTCAGCAAACATCCCGTCGGCATACCCAAGTAAACAATCTCTTTTTTCTCGGGATCGATGTGGGCCGACCCATGAAAGGCTTGGGTCAGTTTCACCTGTCCGAAATCAAATGAATGACTGCCTCCGATATGCATCGCATGAACATTTTCCACTCCCTGAAACCCGAGCCAATGAGCCAATTCGTTATTGGCGATCACGGTGGCACCTGTTCGCTTGGCGATCTCCACAGTATCCCCCACATGATCCTCATGACCGTGGGTCAACAGGATGTAATCCACATCGATCTCTTCCGGCCGGGCTTGGGCCAGTGGATTTCCCCCCAGAAACGGATCGATGATTAACCCGATCCCCGCTTCTCGGAATTCAAAACAACTTTGGCCATGAAATGTGATTTGCATCGCATTCCCTCCACTTCGACTATTTTTTGTGTGGGTTCGGATCTCGCTCATCCATCGCCCGGTGCCCATAGATTTCCTGCAACGGTTTTCCCAGGATTTGCATGATATCTGTCATCAATTGTCCCATCCGGGCTTCGGCTTCCATGTAATGAAGAAGTTGGGGGTCGGATTGCATCTCATTCATCAACTGATTCAGCTCACTCACCATTTCCTGACGCGGTTTCCGACCTTGCATCTGGAGGGTCTGCACCTCATCTGCCACCTGTCTGTACTGTTCCAGGATTCGGTGATGGTCGGGATGTTGGCTCGCCTGGTGCCAAGCGCTCTGCAACCCTTTCATCTCATCCGAGTTTTGCAATGCCCGGGACAGTTCGTACGCCTTGTCATAAGGATTTACGCTACTCATGCTACCTCTCCTTCCCCCTCTATGCATATACCACAAAATCGTGAAAAAAAACTTCCTTTGCCCTAAATTGGCGATCACACCCCTTTTTATTCACCGGCGAATACATGCCTACATACCCTATAGCAGTCATTTATAGCGGAAGGGGATCCACATGGGGCATGCCAGAATCATGATCCAGGTCTTGTCAGAACGGTATTTCCCCCCACAGGTCAACATGGTTGTCAGCCAGTCACTCGCCAATCGACTCCAACTTCCGAATCACCCCATCTGGGCAACTTTCGGCAGGTCTTCAGATACTGCCATCATTACCACCATCCAAACACAGACTCCCCTTGTCCGGATCCATTCCCGGCTGGCGGAAAAACTAAAGATCCGCAACCAACAAAGCTTAAACATCTATTACGATACCCGAAACGCAAAACTTCATTTCGGACCTGTCCTCGGGATTCTGATCAATCAAGACGTGCTAGGCAACGACAAATTAAGATTTGGCATGATGACCCGCTTTCTTGAAGAGTGTGCCCAGGCCTGCGCTTCCAAAGGAGTAGCTTTGGTCGTCTTTTCCCCTGAAGAGATTCGCTTATCCAAAGGCTTCCTCCGGGGATGGACTTATCAAGGGAAACAGTGGAGTCTGACCGAAGCTCCCTTCCCGGATACCGTATACAATCGCATCACCTCCCGTCGCATTGAACGACGGCGAGAATTACAACAAAAACTGTCGATCTTGAGGAATACCTACCAAATTCCCGTATTTAACGAAACTTTTTTAAACAAACAACAAGTCCACAATCTGTTAGCCAAAGATGTTCACATGCGTCTACTTTTACCTGAAACCTACTCCTACAAGCCCAAACGGCTTCGGGGCATGCTGAACAGGCACAATGTGGTCTATCTGAAGCCGACCAACGGCAGTCTGGGGCAGGGAATCATTCGCGTCACCGCCGTTGATAAAAAATGGGTTTGCCAGTATACGGAGGCCACACGTACGGTCACAAGGGTCTTTCCCCGTGTAGAGGAAGCCTTTCGCCATCTCCGACAAAAAATCATAGGTTCCCGATCTCCATATCTGATCCAACAAGGATTGAATCTGGTGAAGTGGGATGGACGCCCCGTCGACTTTCGGGTGTTGATCCAAAAGAATGGAAAAGGAGTCTGGTCGGTCACCTCCACGGTAGCCCGAGTGGCCAATGACCAACACATCGTATCCAATCTCGCCCGGGGCGGAACTCTTCGGAAAGCCGGTGAGGTCCTTGCCGCTGTCCAAGCGGTTAACAAACCCACCCTCCAACAGATCCGGAATAAGGCATTGTCCATCGTTGAAACCTTTGAACGGCTTTCCCAAGGTCACTATGCCGAGCTGGGGGTGGATCTGGTCCTGGATCGACAGGGGAAACTCTGGTTGCTGGAGCTCAACTCCAAACCCTCCAAAACCGATGAAACCGTCAATCCATCGACGGTGATCCGCCCTTCTGTCAACCGTCTGGTTGACTACGTCTCCTACATTACCGGTTGGGATTCGTTCCTGACAACAGGAAACCCAGAATTCCCGAAACAGCCAGATCGAACCAGGAGGAAAAGATAATGAAATCCTCGGCTTATACTTTGGGGGTCGTTACTTGCCGTTTGTCGGGGCAGACCCCTCCTTTCAACGAAACCGGATATTTCAAGGATTTGACGATCGAAGGAGCTTCCGCAGGAATTCAACTGATTATCTTCCCGCCCATGAATGTCAACTGGAAAACCCGCCGGGTGACAGCATGGAGATATCATCCACCAGTCCGCAGATGGCTAAAAGAAAGTCATCCGATTCCCTATCTGATCTATGATCGCTGTTATTATACGGACACCCATCATTATCGGCTTTACAAACCATACATCGATCGTTTACGACGAGATCCATCTATCCACCTTTTAGGAAAACCTTTGAGCGGAAAGCTACAAACCCACCTCATTGTGCAAAAAAGCAAATTCTTGACGCCTTTTCTCTTGCCTACCAAAAAACTGACCTCCACAGCGGATCTGATCTCAGGGATGAAACAGTACGCTTCTGTCTTGATCAAACCCAACGGAGGCAGCCATGGCAAGGGGGTAGCCGCCATTGTAGACCAAGATCGATCTTTTCGCGTAGGAGGCCGTTCCAAAACCAACCGACCCTTTCATCTGATCCTCCATTCCGAAAACTCCCTGATCAACTGGGTAAGAAGATTTATCGGTCAAACTCCGTACATCATTCAGCCCTTCCTCCATCTGAAGTCCATAGACGGCCGTCCCTTTGATATACGAATCCTGGTGCAAAAGAACGGGGAAGGCAAATGGGTGACTACAGGAACAGCTGTCCGGACGGGCAAACCGGGTTCATTAACTTCCAACTTGCATGGGGGAGGTCACGCGGAGAACACAGAAGCATTTCTGAGCAAAAATTACTCTCCAGAAAAGGCGAAGGATATTTTGCAATCCATTCAATATTTGTCCGAAAATGTTCCCATACAGATTGAACAAGAACATGGAAGACTGTTGGAGCTGGGTCTGGATGTAGGCGTCGACCGTCAAGGAAATGTTTGGTTTTTAGAAGCCAATTCCAAACCTGGGAGAAGCGTTTTTCTCCAAACCGGAGATCGGGAGGTTCAACGGCAATCCGTTCGACTGCCCATCCAATATGCCTTGACCCTGTTCAAAGGGCTGACAGGAGGGTATTTATGAGCTCCATCATCTGTCGGGTTCACCCCCTCCCTTCAGGCAAACAAGGAGTTTGGTTATCATCGGCGCTGATGAGGGAGTGGGGATGCCAACAGGGACAATCCATTAGAATACGAATCGGTGGTAAAAGCTTGATCACCCGCATTCTCGGGGATCGCCATCGAGGGAGGATTATCCTCCTGCCCCGGTCATTGGCTACACAGTTGCGACTTCCGTGGTTCGGTGAGACCCGTGCTGTTTTCCGGAATAAAGAGTTACGCTTGGGACCGGTCCTCGGGATTCTGACCACAGGATTCACCGGCTCTTCCTCCACACCCTTCGGCTCCCGTTCCGCTCTTTTCCGCCAGTTCCTGATTGCCTCCAGAGAGGATCGTCCCTTTTTTTATGTGTTCACACCGGAAATGATTGACTGGACCCGTCAGGTGGTTTACGGGTGGTTCTACCGCAAAGATCTCAGTGGGGTTTACCGTTGGATTCGCAAACGGGCCCCCTTGCCGGATGTGGTATATGAGCGGGTCCCCAACCGAAAAGCAGAGGCACAGAGCCAAGTGCAGACCTGTCGTCGTCTCTTTCAACAAATGGGGGTCCCCATCTTTAACCAAGGTTTTTTCAACAAATGGATGGTCCATGAAGCACTCTACAACCATCCGCTCACCCTGGGCTGTATCCCAGAAGCACATCGTTCTCCCTCCATCCAGACCGTCCAGGACATGTTGGAACGGCATCGGATGGTCTATCTCAAACCTAGTGGCGGCAGCCTCGGTCTGGGGATTTTTCGGATCACCCGGGGACCCCAGGGCGATTATTACTGTCGATTTCGAAATGGGGACCGCAATGTCCTGCGCAAATTCCGCTCCCTGCCCCCACTCATGACGCAAATTTTCGGACGGCAACTCAACGGACTTTCACGCTATTTAGTCCAACAGGGAATCCGCTTGATCAAGCATGAAGGCCGTGCAGTCGACTTCCGGGTCCATATGCACAAGGATCGATCTGGCAGGTGGACCGTTGCGGGAATCGGCGCCAAAGTGGCAGGAGCCGGCAGTGTCACAACTCACGGTCGAACCGGAGGCTCCCTTCTCTCCATCTCGGAATTGTTGAAAAAAACCTTCCCTGAAAAAGCAACTGACATGGAAAATCGGATCAAGGAGACGTCCATCCGCATCTGTAACGCCTTAGAAGGCCATGTGAAAGGGCCGCTGGGGGAACTGGGTCTAGATATCGGTGTGGATTATCAGCAAAGAGTGTGGTTGTTTGAGGCCAACTCCAAACCGGGACGCCATATTTTCCTCCACCCCTCCCTGTGGGATGCCGGAAAACAGTCAGCGCATTATATCACGGACTACAGCTTGAAACTGGCCAAATTTTAGAAAGGGGGTCATCCCTTGAGTAAATTTCTTCACACAGGCTGGCTGGTTTTTCCCTTGCGGGTGGCTCCAGGCCACCTCCGCTTTATCCCCCGCGGACAGCCCACCTCTCCTTCCCTCCCTTCTCTCCTATCCATGCGGTTGGGATCACAGTGGGTAAAGAAAGTGCGGATTGATTCATCTGGAACCTCCACCCCGCTTCAGATGAAATGGCCGGCCCAGCTAAGAAAAAACAAAAACGGACAGGTTCAAGCCGGTCCTTTTATCGCGATCTTAACTTCTGCAGGGGAGGGTGGATTTCGTGGCAATGTGTCCAATTTTTCCGATCTGATCCGCACAGGTCGGCGGATGGGTGTCACCGTCTATGTCCTGACACCAGAGGGGCTTCGACCGGGAGCAAAAACCGTAAAGGGCTTCCTCTTAAACCCCCATAGCAAAGGACCTCGCTGGGTAGCCACCACGCTGCCGCTGCCGGATGTGGTGTACAACCGGATTCCCTCTCGTCGCCATGAGATGCGCCCGGCAGAACAAAAAGCTTTGGCCATCCTCTCGACGATGCCCGGAATTCATCTCTTTAACCCCGCATTCTTCAACAAGTGGACCCTGTTTCTCCACATGGGTCGCTCGGAAAAATTGAGCCGTCTGCTTCCCGATACAGTGGAATGGGAGGGCGGCACCCGACTGGATGAGATGGTAAAAAAGCATTCCACTCTGTTTCTCAAGCCAGTGAATGGGAAAGCCGGGAACGGGATGATCCGGATCAGCCAGCAGGAGAGAGGTTACGAAATCATCCATCAAACTCTACGTGGGAAACAAAGGTTTCACAGCAGCGACGACAAGCTTCGAAGCAAGTTGAAAGCACTGACCCGGAACCGGAAATATATTCTACAACAGGGAATCCAGCTGGCTCGCTATCGCGGGCGCCCCTTCGATCTGCGTCTGTTGTTACAAAAGAAAGGGACCGGCCAATGGGATGTCACCGGAATCGGAGTTCGTGTGGCAGGTGGGGGAGCGATCAGCACCCATGTGCCCATGGGTGGCTCCATCGCTCCCATCGGAGAGGTTCTCCGCAGCCTGTTTGGAAATCAAGCTTCCACCATCACAGAACACCTCCAGTCCACCGCTTTGGAAATTGCCAGCCATATCGAAAAAGAAGAAGGGAAAAACCTTGGAGAAATGTCCATGGACCTAGGGCTGGAACCCGACGGGAAGATCTGGTTTTTTGAAGCCAATGCTAAACCGATGAAATTTGATGAGCCGGTCATCCGACAAAAATCCTTGCGCCGCCTGATTGAATACTCCCTCTACTTGAGTGGTTACGCTCGGAGGTCATAAACAGTGATCCGAATCGTTCCCATTCGTCCCACTCTCTTACGACGGGTTCGCCCTCAGCTCCTCCGCTTCTCCAAACGACACGGCGACCGCCGGATCACACATCGTGCCCTTCGTTGGCTCCGCAGCCTGACCGGAGATCCCTTTCCCGGGGGAACCTGGCTGGCTGCAGCCCTGGATGGGCAACGTCTGGCCGGTTTCATCCTGTTTGGCAAATACGGACTGGAGGAATCCTTCATCGTGGTTCACCCGGAGTACCGCAAACAGGCTGTTGCAGAGTCTCTCCTGGAAGCGGCCCTCCATACATTGGACCGGGTTTACACCCGGGTGGCCTGTGACAATATTCCCAGCCTCAAACTTTGTTTTAAGCAAGGATTAGTCGCCTTTCAACTGGTTACAGGACCTACGGGAAAACCCACCCTCTGTCTCGGAGGAGGAAACTGGAGCCGAAAAGAGTTTACCGATGAGGGTTTGAATTGACCTGAGCGATCCGATGTGACAGCCAGCAACCCGAAAACGTCGACCAAACTGAAAAAGTCGGATGCCTCTTAGATAGGGCATCCGACTTTTATCTATTTCCATCTTCGGGGGATCTCGGCTTCGGATTTCCCCTTTTGCCTCAAAGAAAACGACGGATACACTTTCGACCGTTGTAGGTAAACAGCACCGGTTTGTTCTCAATCATGCTCTCAATATGAACCGAACGTCCCCACAGGTGGTACACATGCGGCAAGGTCTTCTCGATATATTTGAGATCCAACTCCAATCCCTCATAACGATGCTTCAAATACAGCTCCCCATTATTCATATAGTCTCCGTTTTCCACCACAATATAGGGATGCCCGCCATTGACCCGGGTGCCGATCAGCTGATCCCGCACCGCTTTCCAGTCCTTTTCCGTCACGATCCATTCGTTTCCGGTTCGTTGAAAGACATACAGATCCAGATCCTCTACCAATTGCTTAGTCAGATAGTTACGAATGAAAGAAGTGTCCATTTCCAATTCTCGCACCTCAAAAATCTTCTCCCGCCCCTCGCCTGGAGTCTGGCCACGATGCTGCTGCTCCACAGTCGGTTGATCCCAACGTCTCTCGATATCTTCAAACAACTTCAACCCCAGATAATAGGGATTGATAGAAGTCTTGGAAGGCTGGATCACTGAGGCATTCAATTTGGCAAACTCCAGGGTCTCTTCTTCTGACAGCTCCAACTCGCGCAAGATACGGATATGCCAATAAGAGGCCCAACCCTCATTCATGATTTTCGTCTCCAACTGGGGCCAAAAATAGAGCATCTCTTCCCGCAAGACCGTTAATATATCCTGTTGCCAATCTTCTAAAACCCGACTCTGTTCCATAATAAACAGCAAGAGATCCTTCTCCGGTGCGGGGGGGATTTTCTTTTTAGTCGCCTCTTTAGTTGTCTCTGGTGTAGAGTCATCATCCAATTCCCACAAGTCATCGTAGGGAGTGGCCCTTCTCTGTTTTTTGCTCTCTTTTTTCCCTTCCTGTTGTGGTTGCGATCGCGGCCGTTTCAGGCTGGGATCGATATGTTCCTGGATCGCCAACACGTCATCCAGAAAACTTTCCACCCGATCTTTCCCGTACTGCAACTCATATTGCCGGATGCGCTCGGCACTGGCCGCCATACTTTCCACCATATCTCTGGATGTATTTGCAAAACGGGCATTGTTTTTAAAAAAATCACAATGGGCTAACACATGAGCCACAATCAATTTATTTTGAATGAGGCTGTTCCCTTTTAACAGAAAGGCATAACAGGGATTGGAATTGATGACCAGTTCATAGATGCGACTGAGATTCAGATCATACTCCAGCTTCATCTTGTGAAAGGTTTTACCGAAACTCCAATGCGAAAATCGTGTAGGCATCCCATAAGCTCCAAAGGTGTAGATCACCTCTGGGGGGCAGATCTCATATCTCATCGGATAAAAATCAAGGCCAAACCCCTTTGCGATCTCTGTGATCTCTCCCACCGCTCGTTCCAGTTCGCTCATTTCACCCACCGTTTTCCATCTCCCCTTCTCCCTGTCCTCTCTCTTTACAGCATACGTCGAGACACGCAAAAGGTTGATATGAGCCATGCTCTTTCCAAACTCGATTTCCAGAGTCTTTGACCTCTGAAATAAAAGAGCTGCTCTTGTAGGAGCAGCCACAACACATCTCATGTATGATGATTCAACTTTTGAAACAGAAGATAAGAATAGATCCCAGGCGCCAAGACGGATCCTGCCACGGCAATCATCGCGGTCCAAATGGCAACCGGGAGAGGCAAAAACGACGACAGCAAGATCAATAATCCCGCTCCCATCCAGATTGCACCGCCGATCCGGTGGGTTCTCCGCCAAACCTCCGGATTCTCCATCGTCCAGGGAAGTCGGATGCCGAAAAACCAATTGGGGCGGACCTGACCCATATAATTGCCCATCACCATCCACAGGAGTCCCACTCCCACCATCACCACTCTCAGGATCTCCATCGGATATCCCAGTGCGTTCAGTAGGATTACGATAAATAAAGCACTGATAAACAGGGTGATCACGACTCGGAAGAGCTCGTAGATGCGTTTAAACTTCTGATAATTTTCCCGACGCGGATCCACAGCGGGGATCCATTTTAACAATAAAGGCAAACCCAAGTTGAGAGCGATCATTATTAAAATAAAAACAGATTTATCGCTGTAATCATCTGGTTGCCCATTCGGCCCAAAATGACTGGGAATCTGGTCTGGAAGACGATCATAAACCGTCCACGCAAAAATCAGAGTAGCCAATCCCACCAACAAAATGATTGTATCCCAACGATTCCATCCTTTATTCACCTTTCCCTCTCCTTCCACTCCTGTTTTTTGCCAAATCCAGAAACCACCCCGTCACATCTTGCAGGACAGTCGTATTCAGGGAGTACAAAATATGCTGGCCTTGTCGCTCCCGAAGCACCAGATTTGCCTGTTTCAGGGTCTTCAGATGGTGGGAGAGACTCGGCTTGGTCATGGAAAAATGTTCAGCGATTTCCCCCGCCGTCAGATCCCTTTTCCGCAAAAGATGCAGAATCCGACGTCGGGTCGGATCGGCCAAGGCTTTGAAGGCTTCATTCACCATACATCCCACCTGAAAAGGATTAATTAGATTATACCCTAATTATCTAATATCAGTTCCGATCTAGCAAGGGATATTTTCTCCAAAAAGCAAGGGGTGGACGATTCCCCTCCTGTGATGTCATCATATAGTCGTAGAGTTCCTCCCATAGTTTTTTGGAAAATACATATTCTCATGAGCAGGTGAGCAAAAATCATCCTGCCACCACTGGAAAGGATTTATGTCATGGAGAGCAATGAAAACCAAACGGAAAAACGAAAAACTGAACACATCGAAATCGTGCTCAACCGTAAGGTGAGTGGAAGTGGGATCACCACCGGATTTGAAAAGTACCGTTTTGTCCACCAGGCTCTCCCGGAGACCCGCTATGCAGATATCTCCCTTGCTACGAACTTTTTGGGCAAATCACTGAAAGCTCCCTTTTTGATCAGCTCCATGACCGGCGGAACCGACAAAGCCGCCAAAATCAACCAAAACTTGGCTGCAGCCGCCCAAGCCCAGGGGTGGGCCATGGGACTCGGTTCAGTCCGTGCCGCCATTGAACATCCGGAGACGGCTGCTACCTTCAATGTTCGGAAAGTGGCCCCCACCATTCCCATCTTGGCCAACTTGGGAGCGGTTCAACTCAACTACGGATATGGCGTCGACCACTGCCGACAAGCGGTGGAACTCTCTGAAGCCGACGGCTTGGTTTTCCATCTGAACAGCCTTCAAGAGGTTTTTCAACCTGAGGGGAACACCGATTTTCGCAATCTGCTCCGCAAGCTGGAGGATCTATGTAGCGTACTGGAAATTCCTGTAGGCGTTAAGGAGGTCGGATGGGGAATAGATGGAGAAACCGCTCGTCGCCTCTTCGACGTCGGGGTCGATTTTGTGGACGTAGCCGGAGCAGGCGGCACTTCCTGGAGCCAAGTGGAGAAATATCGTTCAGACAATCCGCTTCTCTTTCAGGCTGCGGAGGCATTTGAAAGTTGGGGTCACCCCACCTCCGACTGCATCCGGGAAGGACGTGCTCTCAATCCGGAAGGCACCCTGATTGCCAGCGGCGGATTAAACAACGGGGTGGATGGAGCTAAGGCGATCGCCCTCGGGGCGGACTTGGCTGGCTATGGACGTTCTCTGTTGAAAGCCGCCACGGCTCCCACCCCGGATGCGATTGCCTCCCAACTGGAGCGAATCGAAACAGAATGTCGAATTGCCATGTTCGGAACGGGGATCAAGGAGATTGAAGCATTGAAAGGCACCGAGCGGATCAAAAAAGTGGAATAGGTATCACGAAAGACCGGTTCAGAAAGGATCGGTCTTTTTTTATTCTGATCTTTGGTTCCCATTTGGGACACTCGCCCCTGTAACACCTGTGGATAGACAACATACCCTGTCAGTACAAGAGTTCCAAACCGAGGGGAGGTGGATTGTGTTGGGCGAAAAGCATAGACACCATAAAAAACATTCCCACAAGCATTCTCACCACCATTGCCACGAATTGCAGAAAGCTTACCGCCACTCTAAAAAAGCGTATAAAGAGTTAAAACGAATGATGAAGCATTGCCATCATCATCACGAAAGTTCGTCGAGTCGTTATATGTATCCTCATGGTCCGACACACTTCGGTCCCAGATGATCACCGAAACCGGCTTTCTCAAATGGAAGCCGGTCCTTTGTGATCTCAGTAAGCAAAGCCTGGGAATCATTTTGCGCTGGGATGTTCGAAAAAGAAAAACGCTCTCCACATAAGGAAAGCGTTTTCCGAGAATCCGTTACTTTTTTTCCGCCAGCCAAGCGGCCAAATTTTTACGTTCTTCTGGGTTTAATGAGACTTGGGCTGGCATACTTCCCCGTCCGCGTTGGATGATGCTTTCAATCTCCTTGGAAGAAAATTTGTCGCCCACTTTTTTCAGTTCCGGACCCTGGGCTCCTTGCAAATCGTCTCCATGACAACTCATGCAGTTGCTTTGATAGGTTTCCTTCGCTTGGGTTGCATCCACTTGAACCGGTTCATCAGAGGCTTTGTCTTTCGATGTAGACTGGCCTGGATCTGAACAGCCCGCAACCCACACCGCCATGGCTGACACCAGCAAAAATCCTTTCCAACCGATCGCCTTCATCATCAACCCCTCCTTCCAACTCCTATGATGCATGAAAACAGGTGGGAATACGGCCCACATTCTGAAAATTATTTGTCAATTCTCCAGGGATCAAATCTCAGGCCTGTCCATTTCATCCAAACTCAAAGCCAAAGCATAGAATATCTCCCGATCCATAAAGATGAAGATGTGATCAATCCGAAGAAATGAGGGATGGGAATGTACCTTCGTTATTTTCACAATGACAAGCTGGCCCATACATCCTATCTGGTGGGTTGCCCGGCCACAGGGGAAGCCCTTGTGATTGACCCCGGACGGGATGTGGAACCTTACCTCCAGACTGCCCACAAAGAGGGGATGAACATCGTGGCCGCCGCTGAAACCCACATTCACGCCGACTATGTTTCCGGAACCAGGGAGTTGGCAGCACAGTCCGGGGCCAAACTCTATCTCTCTGGGGAAACACAGGGTGGAACCGGCTACCCCTACACCTGGAATCTAGATCATCAGCTCTTAAAAGACGGAGACAGCTTCCAAATCGGAAACCTTCGTCTGGATGTTCTTCATACACCGGGACACACCCCGGAACATATCTCCTATCTGTTGACTGATGGTGGAGCCGATGAGCCGATGGGTATTTTTACTGGTGATTTTGTTTTCGTCGGTGATGTGGGACGACCAGACCTTTTGGAGAAGGCCGTCGGAGTCTCCGGTTCCGCCACCATCGGCGCTGATCAGTTATTCCATTCGCTGAAAAGATTCAAGGAATTGCCTGACTTTCTGCAGGTCTGGCCCGCCCATGGGGCGGGCAGTGCCTGCGGAAAAGCTTTGGGGGCGGTTCCCTCCTCCACTGTCGGATATGAAAAACGCTACAATTGGGCTTTAAAACAAGACGATCCCCAGAGGTTTAAACAGGAGTTGTTGCAAGGTCAACCGGAGCCACCCACTTATTTTGCAGTGATGAAGCATGTAAACTACAATGGTCCGGAACTGATCGCCCATCTTGCTTCCCCGAAAAAGCAGGAATCCTCCCCGGAAGCTGTGGAGGAAGTATTGAAGCAGGGAGCCACCGTGATCGACACCCGGCCCGCTGTTCAATTCGCCTCCGGTCATCTGCCTGGAACCCTCAACATCCCTTACGGAAAATCCTTTACCAACTGGGCCGGGTGGTTGGTAGACTATGAGCACCCCCTTTACCTGATCGTGGATTCGGATCGGGTGGAGAAGATCCGCAAAGACCTTCTATCCATCGGAATCGATACAATGAGAGGTTTTTTCAGCACCGACCTGTTCCGTAATACAAAACCCGGGGAGCTGGAACGATATGAGAACGTCTCCCCCGCCCATGCCGCGAATAAGGTGACCGGCGGGAAATGGGATGTAATCGATGTTCGGATGAAAAACGAGTGGGACCAAGGCCATATCCCAGGTGCCCGTCATCTAATGCTAGGCCATTTGAAAGAACAAGCAAAGAATGTTCCCCAGGACAAACCGGTCCTCATCCACTGCAAATCTGGCGGTCGCTCTGCCATCGCCTGCAGTCTTCTTCAAGCCCAAGGAAGAAAAAATGTGATCAACCTGAAGGGCGGTTTTGACGCCTGGAAGAAGCAATTTCCCAGGGAATGAGCCACACCATAATCCGTGCCACGGGTGCACGGATTTTTGGTGAATTTGCACAGGTCGTTTCAGGGATTTTCTCCATCGTCTTTTCAAAGACAAATCCCATTTCTTCGGAAACAACCGCGTTTACCTCTTTCGATCCATCACCACATCCAATCAATAACCCCATTTATAACTAAGTCTAGGCGTGTTGATTATCCATATTTCGGGTATGGAGATCGTGTTCACCCACGCGACCGTTGCCATCCGGCAAGGAAGTGAAAACTGGCCGCTCCAAATCTGACCATCGGGCAGGGGCAAAGCCTTACGGAAGCAACACAGGGAAGAGGTTGCCCCTAAACGCCCTCTCTCCAGATTTTCCGCTGGGTAGGATGGCAACCCTTATTCTAGAGCTTCAGCTCCTTTAGATTGTAGTGCCTGTGGTGCTACCTTTATTCCAGGGCTTCAGCCCATCGAGATTGTAGTGCCTGTGGCGCAAAGGTCGCTTTGCACCCACAGGGCACAAGTCTCGCCAGAGTCGCTTCCGCTCCCAGGTCTCGCTTTGGCAGCACACGTCTCCCTTTCACCGCCCATTTTCTGGTTAATCAACAGCCCTGAACTAAGTCCATTACCGCACCTAAGAAAGAGGAATGAAGTACATAGATACAGAGTTCCTACAGTCTCCGTCTCTGATCAAAATAACGGGTGAACTCTGAATCACCCGAATAGGTCAAGAACAAGTGCTCTTTAGCGCGGGTCATCGCGATGTAGAGAAGCGAGACTTCCCGAGCCCGGTTTTCTTCCTGGGGAAGGGGAAGCCGATCCACATTGACCACAAATACCACATCAAAATCCAGCCCTTTGCTGCTATCGATGGTGCTGATTTTGACGGTAGGTTCTTTGGGATCATAGGATCGTTTTGCCCAGTTGTTCTCCGCAATCCATGTGAAGGGGATTCCCTTTTTTCGCAGAGACTTCCGAATCCCATCGATCGTGCCACCGATTTTCACCCGATACAGAATCAGCATGCGTGAATAGGGAATCCCCTCCTCTCCCCGGAGGCGCCGGATTTGTCCAGCTACAAAATCCATCTCTTCCCCGAAGGAGCGAAAACGTCGAACCACCGGCTCCGGACCCTGGCGAAGGGTGCTCTGGGGAGCGATGATCTCCACGTCACCGCCCCCTTTGGCTCCATCAGGAGCATGGGCCTGGTAGAAATCCCAGGAAAAACGGACAATAGGGGCGGTGTTCCGGTAGTTGACCGTAAGTACCCGGGAACGACCACGGAAATCGAGACCGGTATCCTGTTTGTAACTTCGTTTGCGGGAGTAGATGGTCTGCGCCCGATCCTCCACCAGTAAGAGCGACCGGGTTTCGGGATTGAGAAGACGGCTGACCAACGCCAGCCACTCTGGTTGAAAATCCTGCCCCTCATCAATCAGAACCGCATCATAACGAGGAAATCCCTCGGTACCAAGAGACAGTTTCTCCAACAAATCAGGGATCTGTCCCTCCTTGCTTTTCAACTCTTTCCATAACCACTCGTGGAAATTGAACACGTGGATCCTCTCAGAATCGGGTTCGGCTTCTCCCGGTAAGCCGGCCCCCTTGAACTTCTCCTGGATCATCCGCTGGATGCCCCGGGAGAGGGAGATATTAAAGCAGAGAACGAGAATGTTCCAATCGGGATGCTCTTTGGCTAGGAGATGGGCACGACTGGCCAGGATCAGAGTTTTCCCGCTCCCTGCCACTCCGCGGATCAAGCGATGTTGATCCCCGATCTGTTTGGCTAGGCTCTCCTGGTGCAGGTCCATCGTCTCCAGATTTTCTAGGTGAAACAGGAGAGAGTCATGCGTCTGAACCTTGGACACTTTTCCATGGATTCGCACTTCCGGAAACAAGTGATACCGGATTCGGGCGAGATCCAATTCCGTCAGCGGCCTCTCCATAGAAAAAGGGGCTGGCAACATCTCCCTCAATTTTCGACGCAGTAAGATCGCAGAGAAACGATCCTGTTCCGGATCGATCTCCTCTCGAGCTAGGACTTGCTTCTCCCCGATCACTTCCTCCACACCCGTCGCCTGCAGATCCCTTCGGGATAACCGAGTAAACACTGTTCCAAAGCCGTAGGGAAATCTCAGTTGCATCGCATATTTGCCTGAAGTATGAACCAGTGCTGCATCCTTTTTCAATTTATCAGCGATCCGAAAGGCGTAATCCCGGGCTTGCTTGCTCGGACTGGTGACGGTGATCCTCTCTCCGTTCCCCTTGCGGAGGCTCCATCGGTCGGGATTGAGTTCCACCAGGGTGTTTTTGGTGTAATCTTTCACCTCCAACACCACCAATCCCAACTCTGGGCTGATCACTACAAAATCAGGTCGCCTGCCGTAGAGATCCGGCTCATAGTAAACGATATCATCTGGTGGCAGATACTCTTTTAACGTTTGAAATAACAATCTCTCCCCTAAAGTCGCCCCATTCCCAATCGTCTCCGGAATTGTGTGGGCCATCCTCTCTCCTCCTCCCAACTATCTACAACGGGTGTTCAGTCCTAAGATTTCAAATATACCATACAAGGGAGAATATCTTCACTTCAAAATGAAATGGAGCCGGCCACTACCGCCGACTCCATGAATCAGATGGGATTTCGCTGAAGGAAACCTACGCCAGGATCTGGCTTGCCCCTTCTTTTCGAAATTGCTGCCGTTCCGCTACCATTTCGTAAAGACGCTGTTCCTCCTTCGTCTGAGGCAATACCGGTGGGACGGGGACAGGTTTTCCATCCTCTCCCACTGCCACCGCAGTGACAAAGGAAGTGGTCGTCAATTGAGGGGGTCCACCCGGTCCTTTCTCTGTAGTCACTTGTATGTACACTTCCATCGAAGTCCGTCCTGTCCAAACGACAAAGGCATCCACAGTCATAATGTCTCCTTCTCTCACCGGCAAGAGAAAATCGACGGAATCGATGGATGCGGTCACCACCGGCCGCCCGGAATGGCGCATCGCAGCAATGCCAGCCACCTCGTCGATATATGCCAAGACCTGGCCACCGAAGATATTGCCCATATGATTGGTGTCCGGCGGCAAGACCAGAGAAGTTTTGATCGTACGGGATTGGTTTGTTGGTACGGGTTTCAATTGCCACACCCTCCTGTCTGTTTTTGTGTGATATCTTTTGCTGCAACGGAAACACCCGCTGTAAATGAAGGGCCTTTAATATCGTACAATGAAATGGGAGTAATGCAAGCAGGGGATGAGGTCAAAAAACAAATTCGGAAATCTTTATCTCTTCAGTGTTTATAATACAAAAGGAAGGTCATCTCTTTTCCTGGGCTCCTTTTTTTAGATTCCCTATCAATTTTTATGATTATAATGGTATAATTTCAGGCGTGTTGATTAGCCATATTTTAGGTGGGGAGATCGTGTTCTACCACGCTCCGGTTGCCATCCGGCAAGGAAGTGAAAACTGGCCGCTCCAAATCTTCCGATCGGGCAGGGGCAAAGCCTTACGGAAGCAACACAGGGAAGATGTTGCCCCTAAACGCCCTCCCTCCAGATTCTCCGCTGGGTAGGATGGCTACCTTTATTCCAGGGCTTCAGCCCATCGAGATTGTAGTGCTGTGGCGCAAAGGTCGCTTTGGCAGCACACGACTCCCTTCCGCCACCCATTTTCTGGTTAATCAACAGCCCTGGTATAATTTATATAATGAATCTTGGTGAGAATTGTTGTACTCTGAGGGCATAGGAGCACACCCAATCCCTATATTGCTACATTGAAGCCCTCCAGCCCACAAGAGGTGGAGGGCTCTTTTTTATTTTTCTCGGAAGTGCTCCAGGCTCCCACCGATAAGGAGTGGTCCTTTTATTGAAAAAGCGTTGGCTTGCAGGTGGTGTGATCCTGTGTTTGATTTTTGCCCTTTTATGTATCCCTTTTTGGGTGCAAACTTCTCGTTATGATGATGTGCAAGTGGCTGACCATCCTCGAGATGCGGCTTTGATATTGGGAGCAGCCCTCTGGGACAGCCAACCGAGCCCGGCGTTGCGGGAACGGTTAGAGATAGCCCTTGATTTGTACAACAAAGGTCAGGTCCAGTGGATTATCTGTTCCGGCGGCATGGGGGGAGATCATGAAATCTCTGAAGCGGAAGGGATGAAGAGATATCTGGTGGAGCGGGGGGTGTCACCTAAAGATTTGTTTCTGGAAGAAAAATCGACAAATACGAAGGAAAACCTACACTACTCCAAAAAGCATCTCCACGCGAAGGGGATTCAAAACATCTATCTCGTCACCCATGATTATCACATGAACCGGGCCCTATCTTTGGCCCGAGACACTGGAATTGTAGCCGAACCCGCCCCTGTACACTCCCACGTCCTGTTCGCCCCTTATTACAAAGCCCGGGAATGTCTGTCCATCATCAAATATTATTTAACCAAGTAAAAAACACCCTCCTGCCTTTCATGAGAAAGGCGGGAGGGTTAGAAATATTTTGATCCCCTCGTTTGCAGATCGGGATGAAACTTCACAGGTCGTTTTCGTTGTTCTACCGGTCCAAAAATCACTCCATGCAAAACCCCACCCTCCCTGCATAGAGTGTTGGGGAGCGAAAAGATTTTAGACACAACTGGTAACCTATGAATATGACGATGCTTTAGTGAAAATCCTTGATGAACTTGCCCATGAAGCAAACCTCAGTGACTGACATGCATCGGGTTTCCTTTCATTCCTGCTTCCGATATTCCTTGGCCAATAGCCCCATCTGGATCACATCATGGTAGGCACCTTCGTTAAAGAGAGCCTCTTTCTTGACACCTTCCCGACGAAAACCCAGCTTTTCATATGTACGGATCGCCCGTAGGTTGTAGTCGAAAACTTCCAAGTCGATCCGGTGCAAATTCAGGTTTCCAAAGCCGTGATCCAACATCAGCCCCATCGCCTCGGTCCCGTAACCCTTTCCAAATTTCTTTTCATCACGGAGAGCGATCCGTATATGAGCACTCCGGTTCACCGGATCAATCTCCAACAGCTCTACATCCCCCACTACCCGATCATCTCCACGGTCCACAATACACAACAGCAACCGGCTTTCGTCATTAATCACCCGTTCCAACCAACTGCCCATCGCATCCATGGACATCACACGATTCGTCCCGGTTAACCGGCGAACCACAGGGTTGTAAAAACTCTGATAAAAAAATCCCAGGTCCTCTTTTTCCGGCGGACGTAAATAGACTCGCTCCCCTTCTAACAACTTAATCACAGCTGATTCCTCTGACATCAGATCTCATTCCTTTCATCACACTATTACATGTGGACAAATCTAGTTTACCATGCAGAAAAAATTAGAATCGCTCTTGGCAGCAGTATTTTTAAAAAATCATCCAGATCCTCCCGCACTGGAGAATCTGGATGATCTCGTTCCTTCACTCATTCATTCCGCGCAATCTCAATTTGTTCCAGAAACCGTTTGGCGGTTTCTGTGATCTTCTCGTAGCCGTCCACATCCGGTTTGCCGATCAGGCTGCCACCAGCACCAACGGCGACGGCGCCCGCACGGATCCAGTTGGCGACATTGTCAACGGAAACGCCTCCGGTGGGCATGAGGTTCGCCTGTGGGATCGGACCTTTGATCACTCGGATCATTTGGGGTCCCATCAGATCCCCTGGAAATACTTTCAGCACCTCCGCACCGCACTCCAGCCCATGCACAACATCCTGAATCGTCATGACGCCTGGTAGGTAGGGGATCTGGTACCGGTTGCACATCCGCGCTGTTTTCTCGTCCAGGTACGGGCTGACGACGTATTTCGCGCCAGCCAGAATAGCGATCCTTGCCGTTTCTGCATCCAATACTGTGCCTGCCCCGACGATGAGATCCTCACCGAACTCGGCATTCAGTTCTTTAATGACATCCGTTGCACCCGCTACCGTATACGTAATCTCGATCGATACTACGCCGCCGTTCATCGCTGCCTCTGTGATCCGTTTGGCCTGTTCTGCATGGTCCGCACGGACAACCGCGACCAGACCGCTGTCTTCCACCTGGGTCAGGATCTCTTGTTTTCGCATCATCCCCACCACTCACTGCTGCCATTTCGGATTGTCGATGATTTCCGGCTTTCCGTCTTTCTCGACGACGAGCTTCCGGTAACCCTTCGTCTCAATCGCACCATAGTCATGACCCGCATCCGCCCGGAAGGCAAAGAAGGTCACAAGGGGTTCCTTACCGGTGTTGATACTGCGGTGAGCATAGCGGGGCGGCACTTGAACGGCACGGCCTGGAATCAACTCCTCCACCTCCCACTCCCCTTCTGGGTTTTCCATCAACATATACCCTTCACCGCTGAGGCAGAAGTACACTTCACCGGTTTCAAGGATATTGTGGAAGTGCCCCTTTGTCATATAATACTCGCCATTCACTGTGCCCGGATAGACGATACTCGTACCGTATTGAATGTCACCCTCTGTCTTGGGCAAATCGAGCTCGTAGTATTCGTAAACCAGGGAATCCTCGCCCCCGTCAATCTTCTCCCGGAGCGCTTCCACATCGTTGAACATTTTTGTCATATCCGACAGGTGGCGTTGCTTCGTCTTCTCCTCTTTTGAAAGCCCCGTTTTCAGATCGAACATCGTCGCATTTGCAACTTTTTTTTGCGTCATGATCTATTCCTCCTGAAAAATGATTTACCGTCAGGGCTGTTGATCAACCCTAAAATGGAGGATGGGAACGAAACGATCCTTTCGCTCTTCCCCTTGCCCCATCGTAATATATCCCTTGAGGGGACAGGGATGGTGGGAGGGCTCCGATCTCTTGCAAAGAGCGCAAAGGCTCTCTTCACTGTCCCACCCTCCCGACCTGATTTCCTACCTAAAATAGGGCTAATCAACAGGTCTGGATTTACCGTGTTTTATTGGACAGTTGCTCGATCCGGTTGAATCGCTCTGGGTCTATATCGATGTCGAACACCTCTGCGATGACTTGTGTCCAGCCATGGAGGAAGTAGATCCATCCGTCCTCTACATGCAAGTTCCGCTTGTCCTTCTGCGCGAGGGCTTGGTGCATGAAGTCCCGCTCCCCGCGATAGTTTAGCTCCCAGACCAGACTGTCCTGAGGAAACCGCGCAGGATTCGGAAGCGGCGAACCTGGACGATCCTTGCCCATTCCCGTCGCATTGATCACGAGGGAATGGGGCTTCAATCTTTCCAGTAACCTTCCGTTCTCCTCTGAACCCTGGATCAGATGGTACTCCACCTTCACATTGGGATTCACCTTGCGAAGGATTTGCTCGGTTTCGGCCAGCCGGTGCTCGTGAATGTCAGTGATATAGACACGGGAGGGGATGTTTTCTCCGTGTTCCGGGTCCAACAGCGCAGAGGAAATCGCAATGGCACTCCCTCCCGACCCCAACAGGAGCAGTTCCCCGCCCTGGGATTTCCAATAATCTTTTGGCAGGAACTCTTCAAGGGCGAGACGGCTGGAGATCGGATCTTTCGCATGACCTCGCAGTTCACCCCCCCGCTTCGAAATCGACGATAATTCGCCGAACATCTGTGCATAGGGATCGAGGAAATCAAATAAATTCTTCGCCGCCTCATAGAGGTCGATCTTGTGGGTCGTGACAAGTGCGCCGAGAGACAGCTCATCATTTTTGATGAACTCCACGACTTTCCGATATTCCGCTGGATCTGCGTGGATTTCAAGGTCAATTCCCTTCAAGACCACGTCTTTCAGACCGAGGGCCTTCGCCCACTCTGGAAACAGTGTCATGATGGAAGACTTCGTCGTGGTGACTCCAATAAAGTACATCGTCGGTACTTTTGCTTTTTCCGGGAGATCCATGGAAACACTCCTTGTCAAAGTCGCTTGCTGAAAGCCTTTGCCGGGTTGTCGTGCATCATTTTATGGATTTGCTCCTCCGTCACTCCCGACTGTCGAAGCAGCTGTAGGAACGATCTCTGCAGATAATCGAGGCCGATATCACCTCCGTAACTTTTCATTCGTTTCCGTGTCGTATCCAAGCCCAATAATATCTGGTCTTCGTAGCCTTGGTCGATCAGCATCTGAATCAGCTGTACCTCTTCTTCATCCGAATGGTACTTGAAGCGACCGATCGTATCGAGCTCGACGTAGACGCCCGTTCCTGCGACATGAAGCATGTAGTCCCTATTTCCCATCTTCCGGTCGAGGTGGCAGATAATCAGTCGATCCTCTGGAACACCTAAGTCCGTGTAGAGCCGGATCTGCTCGAGGGCGTTATGTCCCAACTCCGTATGGCTCATAATCGAAACACCCGTCTCGCGGGATGCGGCAGCCGCTGCACGGAACAGCCGAAAATAGGGGCCCGCCGTCCCTTCGAAATCAGCTGCCGTCTTGATCAAACCCGCCCTCGCGCCGATCTGTGCCTGGGGCCAATCCTCTTCACCGTCTGCAAAGAGGCCCTTCTCGATCTCATCGATGAATAACTCCTGCAACTTCGCTTCAGATGTGTCATAAATCCAGTGCCCCTCCGGGTAAAATCCCAGCTTATGAAAGCCAGTGGAGGATAATATGTGGACGTCTGTCTCTTGGGACAGCCGCAGGAGACCGGCGGCATCACGGCCGCTACCCACCGGCTGGGCGTCTACAATCGTCTCCCCGCCGAATTCCTTGAACCTCTCCACTTCCGCTTTCGTCAACTCATAGTCCGCGAGGAGGAGAGAGGGATCCATTCTTTCCGGCTGCCCTTTTTTGATGAACAGATGCTCGTGGCTGTGGCAGAAACCGATCTCCGCAGCGGGGGTATCTCCCCGGACCGTCGTAATCATAGGGTTCGCCACCATCCTTATCCACCCCCTTCCAGCATCTCAAGCAGATTCTCAGTCGACCGAACCGCCATCCGCTCCACCGCCTCCTTCGTAAAGGCACCTAAGTGGGGGGTGAGTAGGAAGTTTGGTAGAGAAAGAAGGGGATCGCCTGCCTCCGGTGGCTCTTTGGAATACACATCTTGAGCAGCGACGGCAATCCCCCCGCTGGACAGCGCCTCATACAACGCCTGCTCGTCTACCAACTCACCACGAGCCGTGTTGATCAGAATGGCCGTCGACTTCATCTTGCTGAAGACATCCGCGTCGATCATCTGCTTCGTTTCACTCGTCACCGGCAGATGGAGCGTAAGGATATCCGCCGAGCGGATCAATGCATCGAAGTCTTGAGAGTACTTGACGCCATATTTCTCAAGGAACGCTGAATCATGGAAGAACGGGTCGTAAATCGTAACTTCCATCTGCAGGCCTCGGCACCGCTGAGCGACTTCTTTTCCAATCTGGCCGCCCCCGATGACGGCTAGATGCTTACCCGTCAGCTCCGTGCCTAGGGTCCGATCCCAGCCGAAGTTCTTCACCCTTTGCACATGGTTGAACAGATGGCGAGCTCCTTCAAACATGAGACCGATCGCCAGCTCCGCAACGGAAATGCTGTTCGTCCCGACGGCGTTCTTCACCTGGATCCCCAGCTGTGCCGCCTGTTCCAGGTCAATGTTATCCATCCCGACTCCATACTTCGATACCCCACGGAGGTCCTCACATGCCTCCAGCACCCAGGCGGGAAGCGGATCGACACCGATGATGATCCCTTCCACGCCTGTCTTCGCGATCTCGATGATCTCCTCCTCCGTCAAGGTCCGACCTGTCGTGTTCAGAATGACTTCGTAGCCAGCAGCCTCCAACATCTCCATAGGCTTTTGTTTTTGCTTCTGAAAAGATTTCGGAGTGATCAGTACCTTCTTCATCAATCGCTTCACCTTCATTCCGATGCTTCAGCTTTCATGTTACATTACTATGTCATGACATATCAATCGTTTCATATAACCTGTTTTCACCTTGGCTTGGATCGTAGAGGTTAGTCCGTATCCGGCTCCATCTCGATGATTACCTTCATGACACGATCCTTTTCCTCATCGATAATGGAATAAGCCTTGGCATAGTCCTCGAAGGGAACCCGGTCTGTAATCAGCGACTTCAGGTTGATCTTCCCCTCCTGGAGCAGATCTACCGCCTTATCAAAGTCGTCTGACTGGTACATGGCACTGCCCAAAACCGTCAGTTCATGGTCCTGCACAAAACCCATGTTCACCTCAGTCAAGTCTGAAACGACGCCGACTTGGACGACGGTACTCCCTTTTCGGGCTACTTCGATCGACTGGGCCACTGTGAAACTGGAACCTACACATTCGAAGATCACATCTGCTTTGCTCTCTCCAAAATGGCGGAAGATCCCTTCTGAAAGGTCTTCCTCCTTGCTGTTGATCGTACCCAGTCCACACTGTTCCGCCAACCGCAGTCGAGTCTCGCTCAGTTCGGACACGACAACCTTTGAGGCACCGTAAGCTTTCGCTGTCTGCCCCACCAGATTGCCAATCGGACCCCCTCCGATGACGAGAACATTTAGTGCCCGTACCGAGGGAACGCGGCGTACTGCATGAACGGCGACAGCCAGTGGCTCAACCATTGCCCCCTCCTCATGGTCGAGAGAATCTGGGAGAATCGTCGCTTGGTCTGCATTGACGACGAAGTAGTCACTCGCCATCCCCGTCGTCTGAAATCCCATCACCTTCAATTCTTCGCAGACATGATACATCCCGTTAATACAAGGAACGCATACGCCACAGACGACCTGGGGTTGAATCGTTACCTTGTCACCCAACTGGATGTCTTTCACTCTGCGACCCACTTCCACTACTTCCGCGGAAACTTCATGCCCTTGCACGACCGGATAGGACGTATAGGGATGCTTTCCGTGATTGACGTGGATATCGGAACCGCAAACCCCGATCTTTTTAATGTGAATTTTGATCTGCTGATCACCGACTGGTGGAACGTCTACTTTTCGAAATTGGATGTGTCCCGGTTCGGTCATCACCGCTTGTCTCATCTTCATGGTTCTCACCCCGTCAGTCATATTTGATGATCACTTTCTTCATCGTCTTGCCATCGAGATGATCCTGGAACGCATCCAGCACCTGGGCAAAATCCACAATTTCCGAGATAAAATCTGATAGCACCAGTTTTCCCTCCGCCACCCACTCGAGCACCTGTTCATGACAGGCGGCTTCTTCGGCTTTGTACGGCATCTGCTGGAAGTTCAGCTTCCAATTGTAGGGTGCCTCTGTCCAATCCAGCATCATGTGGTTCACTTTCGGCACGCCATAGCAAAGAATCTCGCCCCGATCCCGCAGGAGAGTGATCGCCTCATAAAGGATAGACTCCGACCCGACTGCATCCAACACATAGCAGACCCCTTCTGGAACCCGTGAACGGATCTGCTCCCGGACATCCTCTTCCCTGCTGTTGATACAGGCGGTGGCGCCGAACTGTTTCATCAGCTCCGCCTTCTGTCCGCTTCGGACGACTACTGTCACCTCATCGACGCCCATGAGGCGAAGTAGCTTGACAAAGGTTATCGCAACCGGACCGCTGCCGTAGACTACAACAGACTCACCAGGTTGAATGCCGAAGTAACGGATCGTGCTGAGCACTTCTCGAAGCGTCACCAGGACCGGAGCCTCATACCGATCGATGAAATCCGGTAACACCTGCTGGGCCACCGCCGCCTCCGGCGCCTCCCCGGAGTCATAGGCCTTCGCATCGTCGAGTACTCCATACTCGCTGAATGCCCCCCATCCGGAATGAAGCGGTACCCCTCCCACCGACGGCTCCGATACAAATGGAAGAATGACCTGATCGCCGAGTTTGAAGCTCTTGACTTGGGCACCCACTTCTACAACTTCCCCCACCCCTTCATGGCCTAAGACCAGCGGATACTGGGACTGCCCGAACCCTTTAAACGCCTGTCGGATGAGGGTGGTATCGGTTCCACAGATGCCACAGCTCACCGTTTTGACGAGAGCCTGCCGCTCAGTAATCTGTGGTCGATCGATCTCTTGAACCTTGAGTTGCCCTGCTTGGGTCACCACCAGTGTCTTCATCGTTACCCCCTCCCAGTCTGACTAAATCGTCCGGTCTTTCTTGCTGGTCACGATCTGGAGTAATACCGCGGCGACGATGATTATGCCCTTGATGATGTCCTGTGGATAGGACGGCACCGCCATCAGATTCATGATATTGCCGATCAAGCCAAGGATGAGCGCACCTGCAACGGTGTTGAGGACAAATCCGCGGCCCCCCATGAGGCTCGCCCCACCGATCACCACTGCCGCAATCGCATCCAGTTCCTGACCCATCCCCACCGTCGCGCTCCCCGTTGACGAACGAGCCGCCACGAAGATCCCGGCAAGTGCTGCCAGCGCACCAGAGAGCGCATAAGTCGACATCACATACCGTTTCGTAGGGACACCAGCGAGTTGCAGAGCGGTCTCATTGCTGCCGATCGCGATCACCTTGCGGCCATAACCCGTATACCTGTGAATGACCATAAAGACAATAATCAAAAGAAGTGTGATCCAAATGATCGGGTACATGTAGTCCTCGCTCACCAGCGTATTGATCGTGCCTGTCTCCACCTTGATCGGACGTCCTTCCGTAATGACGAACGCGATCCCCCGAGCGATGGTCATTGTCGCCAGCGTCGCGACGAAGCCCTGCATCCCGGCATAGGCGACAAGTACCCCAGAGAACAGTCCTAATAAAAGACCGACAAGAACGGCTACAACGATGGAACCTGTAAAATGAAGACCTATGTCTGTAATCAAAATGGCTGAGACCGTGGACCCCAACGCCATGATCGATCCCACGGACAGGTCGATTCCGCCGGTGAGGATCACAAACAGCAGACCGATCGCAACCAAGATGGGACCCGCTTGTTGCAGCATAATATTACGCATATTCATCATGGTCAGAAAGGTATCAGACATACAAGCACTGACGACGATCAACAACAGCAGGATGACAAAGGTGTTGTTGTTGATGATGAATTCTTTCCAGTCGAATTTTCTCCTCGTCTCTTCCATCGATAATTACACCCCCATCGCCAGTTTGATCAAGTTATTTTCCGTCAAGTTCTCTTGCGTGACTTCTCCAGTGATCTCGCCTTCTCGCATGACGATGACGCGATCGCATGTGCCGATGAGCTCCTCCATTTCTGACGAGATGATGATGACTCCGACACCACGCTCCGCCAGTTCATTGATGATGCGGTAAATTTCCGTCTTCGCTCCGACATCGACACCCCGTGTCGGCTCATCCAGAATGATCAGTTTCATATCGATGGTGAGCCATTTCGCCAGTGCGACCTTCTGCTGATTGCCACCGCTCAAACTATCTGCATTGTCTTCAGTCGAGCCGTACTTCGTTGCGATCTGCTTTAGGAGTGACTGGACCTCTACCTTCTCTTTCCTGTGATTGATCCACCCATTTCCCTGTCGGGAGACTAGCGTCGTATTGATACGTATCGGTTGTTTCAACAGTAGCCCCTGCGTTTTCCGATCTTCCGGAAGGAGACCGATGCCCAGCTGGATCGCCTGCTTCGGATTCTTGATGTCGACTTCTTTACCGAAGTAGCCAATTTTCCCTGACGCCTTCCGATCGGCACCGAAGATCGCCCGCATCGTCTCCGTCCGCCCGGATCCGACGAGACCGCTAAAGCCCAAGACTTCACCTCTTCGCAGGGAAAAGGATACGTTCTTGACGAGATCCCTGGTACTTAAATTCTCCACCTGCAGAATCTCTTCTCCGATCTCGGCATGCCGTTCCGGAAACAGCTGTTCAATTTTACGTCCGACCATCATCGTAACGAGTGACTCTTTCGTAATGGATGGGGTTTCCACGGTGTCCACATACTTACCGTCCTTCAGCACGGTGATCCGATCGCTAATGGCGAACAGTTCCTCTAGGCGGTGAGAGATATAAAGAACGGTCACGCCGTCCTCCTTTAGTTTCCGGATGAGATTTAAGAGCTTTTCCGTTTCCGAATGAGTAAGGGCGGCTGTCGGTTCGTCGAAAACAATCACCTTTGAATCCTTTGCTAAGCACTTGCAGATTTCAACGATCTGCTGGTAGGCGACGCTCAGTTCCCCGACCTTTTTCCCCGGATCGATATGACCGAATCCAATCTTTTCAAGCTGCTCCCGCGCCCGTTTTTTCAGCCCTTTCCAATGGACGAACAGGCCAGATTCGTTCATGTTGTCGATAAAGATGTTTTCCGCGACGGTCAGATCCGGCGCAAGCATAAACTCTTGATAGATGACCGATACGCCCATGTCGATCATGGCACGTGGCGTGGCCGTCGTCGCCTCCTTGCCGTCGATCATAATCCTGCCTTCATCCCTCGGATACGCACCCGCCAGAATTTTCATGAGGGTCGATTTCCCCGCGCCATTCTCCCCGATCAGCGCATGGATCTCACCACGAACCACATTTAATTGCACATCCTCCAGTGCCGTGACGCCTCCGAAATATTTCGAGATATGGCTCATTTGCACAATGTAATCGGGAGTCATCGTAAGCCTTCTCCTTCCTTAGGCCCTTGAGAATCGGTAACAAAGAACGGGAATCCCTTTTCTAAAAAGAAACCCTCCCGAAATCCAGGAGGATTCTTCCCTTGATTACAACCGAAACAGACGGATTAGAATCCCTTTTCGTAATATTTGTCAACATTTTCTTTGGTGATCGCGACAGGCTTGGTCAGCGACACTTTAGGGTAGCTTTCAGGATCCTTATCCTCTTCCAGGATTTCTTTTCCGATTTCAATGCCTTTTTCTGCGACCAGGTAGGGACTATTCAGACCCGTTGCAAAATAGTTGCCTTCTTTAATCAAATCAAAGGCTTTCTTCGCCCCGTCGGCCCCCGCCACCATATCCACGTCTTTTTGGCCAGCATTTTTAAGCGCAGTCATCGCACCGAAGAGCATCTGGTCGTTCTCGCCCAGTACAGTGGTCAGGCCCGAGTTTGCTGTGATGAGGTCCTCAGCCGCTTTCATCCCTTCTTCCTCGGTCCATGCACCCCAGCCCTGACCGACAACGGAAAACTTCGCTTCTGAATTGGAGGCCTTCCCTTTCGAGCTCAACTCTTTCTCAAATTTCTCCGCTAATTTCCATGCTTTCTTTTCGGACACATCCAACTTGCCTTCGATGATGCCGGCAAAGAGCCCCGTGCGACGTTCATAGCCAGCAACGTTGCCTTTGGCACCGCTGAGCACGATCGCCTTAATCTCTTCATCACCCATCTTTTCAGCATACTTCAGACCGACGAGGCGACCATTTTGACGATTATCGGAGTAAACTGTTGTGATGTTGTTCGCTTCTTCCGACACGCCACTGTCGATGTTGATGACCCCGATGCCTGCCTCTGCTGCCTTGTCGATGCTGGGCACGACCGCATCCGGCTCAATGGCGTCCAGGAGGATCAGATCCTTGCCCTGTGCGATAAAGGCTTCGATATTGGCCGCTTCTTTCGTCACGTCACCATTTGCATCGAGGACTGTCAAATCCCAGCCCGCCTCTTTTGCATATTTTTTAACCGCTTCCACAAGTGTCACGAAGTAGGGCGAGTCTTGTGTCTTCATCGCCAGACCGACTTTCACCTTATCGCCTTGGGAGGCGTCATCGGTGTTACTGCAAGCCGCTACCAATAAGCACATGGCCAAAAGGGCACATACAAAAGCAAATCTCTTCTTTTTCATGGTAGACCCCCTGAGTAAATGGGTTAATGACGTCATTGTATTGTAATGTTACAACAATACAATTTATTAATACTATACAATCTCTTGATAGCGTTTTCAACTGTTTTAGAATTCTTCCCAATCATTGGCATTTTCGCAAATATACCTTTATTTATCAGGGATTCTGACCTCGCTAATCGCGTCTGCCGGAATCTTCCCCAGGATCATACAATTGTAAATCCACCATCAACGACGAGTTCACAGCCGGTTGTGAAGGTCGCCGAATCAGAGAGGAGGTAGATGACCGCTCCAGCGAGCTCTTCCGGCTGACCGAGGCGCTTCATCGGTGTCCATTCCGCCCACTTTTCACGCCAATCTTCTCGGACAAAAGAGGTCAACTCGGTGAAAATGTAGCCTGGGCTGATACAGTTGACCCGAATGCCGTACTCCGCCCACTCGTAGGCAAGGGACTTTGTCAGATGCGTCACACCTGCCTTCGAGGTGTTGTAGGAGGCCTGGAGTTGCGGATAGTTGACGATCCGACCTGACATCGAGGCTGTATTGACAATGGATCCCTTGATACCGCTTTCAATCAGGTACTTCCCGAACAGCTGTGCCATGTAGTAAACACCGTTCAGATTGACGTCGATCACTTGGTTCCACTCTTCCGGTGTCGACTCGATGACTGGCTTCTGGATCACGATGCCGGCGTTATTGAAGAGGAGATCGATCGGACCCATCTTGGCCACCGCCTGTTTGAAAGCGCCTTCGATTCCGTTATAGTTGGTAACGTCCACTTCATAGGAATCCGTCCGCCGGCCGTAAGTCTCCGCAATTTCCTTCGCAGCTTGCTCAGCTTTGTCACCTTGCAGATCGAAGATTACCACATCCGCTCCGACTGCAGCGACATGGTTGGCCACTTCACGACCGATGCCTTGCGCACCACCTGTGATAAGGATTGTTTTTCCTTCCAACGAAAACAATTTCTTGAGCATTTCCATCTGCCTCTTCCTCCTCTACTTCTGATTCCTCACACTCCCCAGATTGAGGGCAAACAGCTCCTCATCGAGTCGCCATCAAGTTTTCCAACCCTTGCGCCTGGTGCTTTTCGAAGACGGGCCGCAGGGCAAAGTAAAAATCGTTGAACCGCTGTTTCGCCTCTTCATAAACCGCTTTGTTTTCCAAATGGGGCTGCTGCGTCCCTTCGATTTGGATAAATCGATCGACGACATGGAAATCCTCAAACAGCCCGGCGCCCACGCCGCCGATGATCGCCGCCCCCATGGAGCTGGCCTCGTCGAGAATCGTCGGCACCTTCACCGGAATGGCGAATACATCCCCTACAATCCGGAGCCATGCCGGGTTCTTCGCTCCACCGCCGATGAGGATGATCTCATCGATTTCTATATGTTGCTGGAGAATATCGAGAATGATCCCCAGATTGTAAGTGATCCCTTCTAGCACACTGCGAAGCAAGTCCGCTCGGGTCGTCTCGGATGTGATCCCAAGGTAGGATCCCTTTGAGGCTGTATCCCAGCGAGGTGCACGTTCTCCCAACAGGTAGGGGAGAAACAAAAGCCCATTCGAACCCGGCGGTGCCAGTTCCACCTGCTCATTGATTAAATCATAGATGGACTGATCGCTCCCTTCAGCGGCTTCCCGCTCCCCCGTACAGATCGTCTCTTTCATCCAGTTGAAAGCCCCGCCGGCATACTGCATGGTGCCGTTAGGCGCATAATATCCTGGGATGGCATGCGCCCATGTGACCGTCCGCATCTCCGGATCGAAGATCGGTTTCTTGGTGGTGGTCGTCACCCAGGCAGACGTACCTAAGGAACAATAGGTTTTCCCCTCATCCACCGAACCCGCACCGATGTTCGCCGTAACACCGTCACCGGCACCGATGACCACTTTCGTCCCAAGCGCCAGTCCTGTCGCCTGGGACGCCCTCTCCGTCACGCCCCCTGCAACATAGGTCGAGGGTTGCAGATTCGGTAGCTTTTCCGGGTCGATCCCACTTGCGGCTACGATCCGATCCGACCATTTCAACTCCTCCAAGTCGAAACATCCCATGCTGTTGCCGTCAGAATAGTCCGTGACGAAAGTACCTGTCAATTTGAAAACGATGTAGTCTTTGGCATTCAACACTTTGTGCGTCTTTTCATAAATTTCCGGCTCGTGATCCCGAATCCACATGAGCTTCTGAATACCGTAGGATGGCGTGTTCCGGTGGCCGACGATCCGGTAAAATTCTTCCTGGGTCAGATGGGCTTCGAGATCCTTCACCTGCTTCGTCGCCCGTTGGTCCGCCCAGATGATCGAGTCACGGAGCGGGTTCCCATTCTCATCGACACACAGGCAACCCATCATCTGACCGCTAAAACTGACGACCTGGATCTCCTCAGGGTGGATGCCGATCTGCTGGATCAGCTGCTTCGTCGAGAGGCAGACGGCCTTCCACCAGTCTTCCGGGTCCTGCTCCACCCACTTCTCATTAAAGAAATGCGTATCGTAGGACACAATCTGGCTTCCGACCAATCGGCCGTCTGTTGAAAACAGCGAGGCCTTGTTTCCTGAGGTTCCCAGATCATGTGCCAAAATATACTGCGCCATAGGGGTTCCCCCTCTCTCCCCAGTGATCTATTTGGCGGTGATCACAATTTCAAAGCGATTCTTATCCCCACGGTAGCGAGCGACCGAGTATTCAATCGGCTCGTCCTCAGCATTGTAGCCGATGGACAGGAATTTCTGAATCGCGCTCCCTGGCGCCACATTCAGATTTCCCACATCATAGTCGTCCGCTTCTACCGCCTCAATAAAACGACGGATTTTGCTGATCGCTGTCTCATTTCTCGTAGACAACACCGGATAGAGCGAATCCTTGACGAGATCATGGTCCAAAACGAAGCTACACTTTTCATAGGGCAGATAGGTCTTCACCATGACAATCGGCTCATTGTCAGCAAACCGGCGGCGGTGGATATAGATCACCTGGTCCTTCTGCTGTAGATTCAATTGTTCTGCCACCGACTCAGGTGCATTCACCACTTTGAAGTCAAGCACCTCTGTCGTCGGGTTCCTGCCCAAAGCTCGGATCTGATCGTTAAATGAACCGATCGCCTGAATAAAGCTTTGCGAAATTTTTGGGGTCCGGACAAACGTCCCCTTGCTCTTCACCCGGTACAACCATCCCTCCTGGACCAACTCCGTGATCGCCTGGCGGACGGTGGTCCGGCTGATGTTGTACATCTCGCTCAGTTCTTTTTCCGTCGGAATGGCATCCTCCACTTGATAAGTCCCATCCCGGATCTGCTTCAAAATGATCTCCTTCAACTGGAAATAAAGCGGAATCGGGATGTCTTTGTCTAATTTGTGCACCACTTTCTCCCCACCTTGCTACATCATGTTTAACCCTAATTTTGAGATTTCTACCCTTGCTAGGAGTACCCTCTCAGGCCACTGGGCCCTTGTTTTTCAGTCCGGTGAGGCTGGAAAGGTGAAGCGACTGGATCTCTTGAAGGAGCAACAAAGTCCCGACCTAACACCTCCTCACCCTCTTGTCTCTACCTTCATTCCAGCACCGAAGCCCGACGTAATTTTCCCACTCGACTAAAAGATACCGCTTTCATATTATATCACTTCGTCATAATATCGCAACATCATAACAAAGGACTACTAGAATAGAGATGACAAATAAACTGAATCAGGGCTGTTGATGAACCATCAAGTGGATGAAGGGAACGAAACGACCCTTTCGCTCCTCCCATTGCCCTCATCGTAAAATATGGCTTAGGGGACGGGGAGGGTGAGACGGCTACGATCTCTTGCAAAGAGCGCAAAGGCTCTTCACCGTCCCACCCTCCCGACCTTAGTTTCGACCTAAAATAGGCGAATCAACACGCCTGAAACGGAATATGTAACCTTATCCCCCTCCAATGTTTTCAGCCCACTTTCGGGACAAATCTTGCCTGTCCAACCGCACTATTTGAGATATTTTGTAAAATAAGCGGCCAAGAGAAGCAATATAAATCCAAGCGCCCATTTGATCAGGCCATATTCAACAAAGAAGATCGGCGCAATCAATAACGAAGAAAGAAATAAAAAAATTACGGTTGCATACCGTTTCATCACTCTCTCCCCAATCAAAAGTAAGTGATACCCCCATTTGAAGGGGTATTTTTCATGTTATTTTCTTCATCGAAGATCTGCTTTAGGTGCAGAAGTATGTCGACCAGCCCGTCTATCCAGAGACAACCGATCGACATAGATCAATAAAATGATATTTCCTCGTAGTCCATGTCATAGATTAGTCGTCCCACAGTCTTGAGCCGTTCATCCTCCAACTGTTGCATCAACGAGATGTAATGCATCTCCCACTCATTTTCAGTTTCAATTCCATCAGTTACAATGTCTTGAAAATCCCGTAGATCTCCTCGCAACTCCTCATAAAACACGATTTTGGCGAAAACAGCCAACTCAACATCTCCAAAGGTGGCAAAGAGCGCATCGTATTCGTCACCAAATAGACAATCTGCATGGAGCAAATCCAGATAATCATGCAGGGAAGCCACTTGATCCCGGATCAGTCGCACTTTATTTTCTGTATCGTCGCTTTCCGTGATTCTGTCCACCAATTTCCGCATTTGAACATCATTCATACGTTCATTCTCATTTAGCATCAGCACCACCGACTTCTCACGCTCTTCTCTTTCCCGGATGATCAGCGAGTCCAGGCCACCGTTTTCCGCTGCGTTGTTTACTCTTTGCATCAACTCTCCGCGACAGCGATTCATGTAGCGAGTCAGCGCTTGATCGGTTTGTAACGCCTCCTGTAACTGTTCCATGGATTCGTCAATCACTGCCGCCCTTTGCTCCCGATCACAAGCCTCTAATTTTCGCTTTAACTGAGTATATTGATGTTCTGATATTCTGACCTGCTGTGCATTCCCCCCTGACAACAGTGAAAAGAGCGCGTTATTCATCATTAACTCAAATATGTTAAACAGCTCAATACGATAATCAAAACGGCAGATCCTACCGTAATTTGTCAGGATATACATGAGATCCGAGTGGCTGAAAAAACGACAAAATCGCGTCTCCGTTTGCAACCGTTCCAGATACTGTTTAATATAAAAAACACCCTGAAGCCTCATATCATCAATGGCTAAAGGATAGTCGATACTCGCCATCGTGTTATGGGCCTCAAAAATAATATTGTAGTGATTCATAAATACAGGTAACGATTCATCGATGGTCATTTGATACGCATCCACCGGTACATCCAATTTCATTTTTTTTACTTCCCTATAGAGTTGTTTGGCCTCCTCAAAATGCCGGCGAAGCAATTCCACTCCTTTGCCATGCAAATCCCGCACACTCTCTGATTTCAAGTGGGTAAGCGCCTCTTCCGGCTTCTTAAAATGAAGAGCATAAGCATCCAAAGCATACATCAGGGAGACCATGATCCCTTCTGCTGTTTCCGACGTGACCGACGTGCTTTCTCCCTGGGTGTACCGTCGGATCAATTGTTGCAGGACCTGCATGATCCCCACTTGGATCTGGTAAGCCTCCTGGCCGGTGATCAGCCCCACTCGCTGGCCCTCCTGCAGAAGGGACATGACAAATTGATTCCGCTTTAACCGCGACCGATCGATGTAAATATTGGAAATCGATCGAGAACCATCCTGTGTGTAATCCAGATCCAATCCTATTCATCCCCTTTAAATCAGGTGTGTTGATTCGCCATATTTTAGGCAGGAAATCAGGTCGGGAGGGTGGGACGGTGAAGAGCCTTTGCACCCATAGGGCACAAGTCTCGCCAGGGTCGCTTTCCGCTCCCGGGTCTCGCTATGCGTTCTTTGCAAGAGATCGTAGCCGTCCCACCCTCCCCGTCCCCTCAAGCCAAAGAGTCGTTTCGTTCCCATCAGCCACTTTATGGTTCATCAACAGCCCTGCCTTCACATAACGACTCTGGGCGGATCCTATCCCTTCTGAAATTCTCGGCGAATGCCTCCATTTTACTTCTCAACAGTTCCAAGGAGCCTCCACAAGGGCCATCAAAAGCATCTTTCATCCTGTGGATAAGTTTAACGTCCCCGATCTGATCTTCGGTCTCATTCCGCATGTAATAGAAAATCTCATGCAGCTCATTTAACGCATCTACATAATGATCTGGATCCAAATAGGGTGAAGCAGAAAACACCTCAATTAAATTTTTGGTTACCTCAATCCCCAGTTCCACCCGTCCATGGTCACGCAACACTTTGTTTCTGGAGGCCATCACTGCTTTTACATCCTCAGGCGTTAAAACCAGACCATGCTCTTTTGTTTTCTCGTTCAACTCCAGCAACTCCACCACCGTCTTGGATGGGGGGGATTGCTGAATGGCATTAAAAATACGGGATAGAAACACAGCCCTCTTCCTTTCTATCGACCTGACTTTTCAAAGAATGTGATCGATCCATTGTCGAAGGATCACATCCGGATCCCCCTCTTCAATCTCTCGCAAGAACCCTTAGTAAGACAGGATATGAGACTTGTGCCATTGGGCGCAAAAAACCACCACCTATATCCCCATAAAAACTTGACTTTTTACCACACCTATGTTATTGTTATTTCATATGCATATTTATAATGCTGTAATTGTGTATAATTTAACCTATTATTCCCTGCATGTCAAATTCCTGTTATAATTTCTTAATGTTCAGATTAAAACAAACACCCGCTCCGGTGGAACGGGTGTTTGTTTTTTCGGAGTTCATTCATGGTCGAATCGCGGAGATATCAAATGAAATGACGAATTTTTCATACTGCAAAGCACAAACATCACTTAATCACCCAGTCAAGTAATGTTGCGATCCCTGATTTAAGTGTTTATCGTTTTTTTCGCCACATTATTGACTCTACAGTCAAAAATAAATCTATTCGGGTAGTGAGGCTTCCGTATCATCCGAGTAGCTGGTTTTTCGTCATTTTCTTAACAGGACAGTAAATAAAAAATGGCACAAAGATCCATCTAATCAACTGGAGGTTGCTATGACCAATTACTCTCAATCCGTTCAAGCCTTATTTCACCCCTTCTCAATCGGTAATCTATCGTTGCCTAAACGGATTGCGATGGCACTGATAACCCCGGTTTTCCCCCAATTGGCATACCCGGCCCGGGTGTCGCCGCTTATTACCGTCGCAGAGCATAAAACAACGTCGGACTGATCATCCTGATGGAACTATCATCAAAACTTGTGGATGCGTCCAATCAAGAAAACGTACCCCACTTCTACGGCGAAGCTGCCAAATGCGAAACCCCATCCCGACCGTCTGCAAACGCAAAAAATCACAAAACTCCTAGTAACTCAAGCTCTTCAAAGTCTTCATCCTAGTAATATAGAAAGGGAAGTTTCCCACCTATTTCGCATCGATTTATAGTTGCTTTACTTGATATAATCAGCATCATATAATTGACTCCAATAACCATGAACTCTGATAGAAACAAAAAACCGCACTCCACAACCACTTAGGGCTTACAAGAAACATACAGTACACCAGGCGTGTGGATTAGCCATATTTTAGGCAGGAAATCAGGTCGGGATGGTGGACTTTGATTCGCCTTTGCGCTCTTTGCAAGAGATCGTAGCCGTCCCACCATCCCCGTCCCCTCAAGCCATATTTTACGATGGGGGCAATAGGAAGAGCGAAAGGTCAGTTTTGTTCTCATCACCCATTTCCTGGTTAATCAACAACCCTGACAGTACACATAAAATGGATCGACATCTGTCGACATCATTTGTTAAATAAGATCCTCTAAGAGAGGATTCCCTGATTCTTCGAAGAAGGGATTAAAGGAGAATATAACTGGAGGGAAGGACCATGAACGAAGAGCTGTTGAAGCAGATCATTGAACGCTTGGATCGCATGGAAAACCGGATGGGCCATATGGAAGAGAATATGAACCATATGGAAGAGAACATGAACCGTATGGAAGAGAATATGGAAAAGGGTTTTTCCGAGGTCAACCATCGAATGGATCGCATGGAAAGCCGCCTCGAAACCGTCGCTGAACAGACAGCAAAGATCACTGAATACCACCATGAAACGATTTCACGCGTCGAAGGCATCGAAAAAATAACATATGAAAATGCAGAAGACATAGGATACCTCGTCCGGGATATGTACCGGATCCAACATCGAAAAAACGGATGACCCTCATGAATCATTCCCTGACTGCTTTGTGTAGCTTCTCGCAGTGATCGACTCATGATGTATAAAAAACGTCCCCCAAGGTGGGGCCCTCACCCGGGAAATCCCCCGGTTTTTTCATTTTCTGCTGTTCTCCCCACCCCTCCCTCCTCTTTCTTCCCCCAAAAACGATTCAAGACATCGTAGACATACCCTTTCTCTAGGATCACATCATGCATGAAATTCGGGTCTCGGATTACAGTCACGCAAATGTCCCAAGTTGCAGTCACTATAAAAAACAAAATATTCTTTCCCTTATAGCGCATGAAATACAAAGGGGAACAGCAGTTACTTTGCCATCCTGTCCTCTCCCGAAACTCCTCGGATTACGACAGAAAATATCGGAAAATGTGGACACAAAAAGAATTATCTCTACGAATAAGTATATGAATCAAATATATGGTATAGGAGTAATGAAATCATGAAAAAGTGGATGATTGGGTGTGGATCTATTTTTGTAGCGTTTGTACTTCTGGGAGCCTGTGTCGCAGTGTTTAGTGGTGGGGATGATCCTGCGAAAACTTCCACAGCAGATACCGCGACTGCGGATGGAAAATCTGCTGACAAACCCGCCGCACCGGCAAAATTTGAAGAAGTGTTTAAAGGGACTGCTCAAATGACAGGTAACAGCGAAAAATTTGAGATCAAGCACGGGAACGAAGTCAAGTTGGATTGGGAAGGATCAGGTGAGGACATGGCCTTATTTAGTGTCATCCTGAAAAATTCCGATAGTAAAAATATAGAAACGGTAATAGGAAACTCCGGGGAAACCAAAGGGAGCCAGACCTTTTACAACATTGCCCCAGGAACCTACTTTCTACAATGGAATACAGCAAATTTCAAACCCACCGTGACTATTGAAGAAAAATAAGATCAACAGCCAGGTAGGATGATTTCGCCCTACTCTCCTATTCACCCCAAGAACACAAATACATACTATCGTGGACGAAGATCGGAATCATCGATGGAGAAAACCATCAAAGCCGGGCAGGGATCTCTCCCCACCCGGCTTTCCGATTTATACGAGACATGGTAAGGGATGAGCTGCATCTTGTCGTCAATTCCCAGCAGTGCGGAGATCGTCGACAAAACCAAAATAAATCGTGTTACCGGATCACCTCCGCAAGCGTGAGGCCTTGGATCAGGTACATCTCCACCAATTCATCCGCTGCTTCGTGATCGATCTCTTTCTTCTCCGCCAGCGCGTTGGCCACCCAGATCTACTGCAGATCCACAAAATCACCTTCATCAAAGAAGCCCTGGGCGCTTTCAAAAAATTTCATGAACCTCGACATCCTGCCAAATATCCTTGAGACTCTTATTTTCAATTGTTACTTTATCCAATAACTCATTAGGATTTTTAAAAGTTAATGGGTTATCTGAATAAAATGCCGTAAAAGAATATCCATTCGGGGTATTCGTGATTGAATACATTTTATCTTTGTATTCAAACTCAATATCGTGTCCTATGAATACATACTCTACTAACTGATCATAAGAGCAATCCATATTGCTTCACCCTTCTAATACCATTTTCCTCTAACAGGTTTTCCGTTTTTCCATTTCCAATCATGACGATGGGGTACTTTGGGATGTGTCTTAGAGTTTCCATGATTAGTGTAATCAATATCAGTTCGAACCCTCCCCTTCCCATCATAATATCTTCGCTGAACAACTTTTCCTTTTGCGTTTACACGATCTTTTCTTGAATATATTTCCGGCCTTACCGGCAACTTTTTCTTTGTTTTAGAATGGTTATCCTTAACCTTTACTTATTTACCCGACAAATTCGAATTATAAATCAATCTACTCGTAAGTTAATATTGTATTAGAAAATTTTCATTAATGATAAATACAGATCCAGCCCACCAAAAACTAATTCCTCTGCACTAATATTTTCCGTTCACAAGAAAAATAGCCTATTGCCGCTGGTGACCCACGGTAAAGAAAAAACCGCCCTCCAAGGACGGTCATGGTCTTGACCCCGTCAAGTAGACAATGAAAAAAGAACGGTTATGCGGCGACTTTTTCCCGATGCTCAACAGGGGAAAAGTCGCCCAATTTTTTC
>NZ_JBNPXF010000028.1:0-47627 GCF_050433445.1 Kroppenstedtia sanguinis
GGCTTCAGCCCATCGAGATTGTAGTGCCTGTGGCGCATCCTTAACTTCAAATTGTAGTGCCCATGGCGCAAAGGTCGCTTTGGCAGCACACGACTTCCTTCCGCCGCCCATTTTCTGGTTAATCAACAGCCCTGCATCATAATGTTTCTAGGTTACGCTTTAGAGGGAGAGTGGGCAGTCCTCTCGCTGATTGCTGGGGGATGGATCAGGAAGACCCCGAATTTGCATGGTTTTCTGAATTACAGCAAACGAAATTTTGCAAACAGAGGAACCGATCATTTGCATATTGGCGATAAATCGTTTATTATGGATATCGCGGGTCCGTAATAGATATCCCCTTGTGAGAGGAGGAAGTTAACATACAGTTTTCTAAAAGCACCGATTATGCTCTGCACGCCTTAATTCATTTGGCTCACTCAGAGCATCGCCGCAACATCGGAATCAAGGAGTTATCTGCGTCACTTAGTGTTTCAGAAAGTTACTTATCCAAAATCATGTCCAAGTTGAGGCGGGATGGTATCGTACGTGCAGTGCCGGGAGTGAAGGGCGGTTACGAGCTTGCACGACCAGCCGGGCAGATCACATTTCTTGAGGTGATCCATGTGATTGAAGGCCGGCAATCGCTGTTTGAATGCTCGACTTTGAAATCGAAGCAGCATCGGTTGTTAGCTGAAGAGAGAGCTACGAAACGAGATCCGGATTGTCAGGGAAACAGCGAATGTCTGGTAAAAAAGGTGATGGACGGCGCCGAACAACATCTGTATCAATACTTGCGGGAACATACGATTCAGTCAGTGCTGGATGAAGCTTTCAAGGAGAAGGATCCTGTAAACAAGAAATGATACACTTCTTGTAATTCAATTATGGATATCGGAGGTCTATAAAGGTGGCTGAATACATGGAAAATCAACTGCTCGAAGTGGCAATTATTGGCGGAGGTCCAGCAGGTTTGAATGCCGCCCTCGTGTTGGGAAGAGCGAGGAAAAAGGTGGCAGTGATTGATGAAGGCCGTCCCCGTAACGCAGTGACTCGCGAGACCCACGGGTTTCTTACCCGCGACGGGATCAGTCCTGGCGAGTTTCGGAGGATTGCACAGGAAGAGATCGGCGCCTATCCCTCTGTCTCTTTTGGAGAGGATACGGCCATATCGATTGCGGGCAAGGAGGGCCAATTCCAAATTGATACTGCGCAAGGAAACACCTTTGTAAGCAAAAAGTTGCTGTTTGCTGTCGGAATGAAGGATCGACCATTGGATATTCCCGGACTGGCGGAGGTATACGGGAAAAGTGCCTTCGTCTGCCCGTATTGCGACGGATGGGAATTAAGGGATGAGCCGCTTGTCATCATTAGCAAAGGGGCCGAGCTGATGCATTTCGCTCCATTGATTTCCGGATGGACGAACCATTTTACCATCTGCACAAACGGCCCCGACGAGTTGACAGACGCCGAACGCGACGAACTTCGTCGGCATCATGTCCCCGTATTCGAATCGCCGATCCGGTCCATTGACTCAACCGATGGGATGGTGCGGCAAGTGGTTCTTGAAGACGGGACGACCCTCCCGTGTAGGGGGATCTTTTTTAAACCGGAGCTGGTTACGGGAACGGACTTGCCGCAAGCCATCGGATGCCAGATCACTGAATCGGGAACGATCGTCGTCGACGATTTCGGGAAAACGAATATTCCGGGTGTTTATAGCGCCGGGGATTCAGCAACGCGACTACATCAGGCCATAGCTGCGGCCTCGATGGGCGCATTTGCCGCTGCCGCCATAAACAATGAACTGAATATGGAGGCTTGGAAGAGAAACGGATGAACATTTTTGAAGGAGTTACAGGTTAATTGGAGGTTCAGTTAATAGGACCTGGTTTGAATCAGTAAACCTTGGAGAGGGATAGGTTTCACATGGAATGACTTTGGCTTGCAATAACGGAATGCAGGCGTGTTGATTAGCTATTTTTAGGCAGGAAATAAGGTGGGGATGGTGGGACGGCTAGGATCTCTTGCAAAGAGCGCAAAGGCCTTTCACCGTCCCACCATCCCCACCCCCTCAAACGATATTTTTTGATGGGGGCAGTAGGAAGAGCGAAAGGGTCGTTTCGTTCCCATCATCCACTTTATGGTTCATCAACAGCCCTGAACGGAATGGAATGTGAAACTGGCCCGACCCCAATATGGACTTATCAGACATGCCTTAATCGACACCTGAGTTATAGCGACGCCTCTGTCATAAAAAGCTTTCCGATGGAAATCCTAGATGGGAAAGGATTTCCATCAGAAACGGGGAGTGGGACGGATGAAGCGTCGCTTTTTGACCTATTTGACCCTGATATCATTACTGGGGTCGCTGTGGACAGGGGTGGCCCCAGCCCAAGGGCAGCCCGCCGGTGAACAGACGGAGAGGCCCCAATATTCCATTTGGGCCAAATACGATGATCAGACCGCCAAGGTGACAGGAGATCTGTCGGTGAAGGTGCCGGTGACTGGCGAACCGATGAACCGTCTTTATTTTCACCTCTATCCCAACGCTTTCACCAATTGGAAATGGGGAAAGGAATCCAAGCCGAAGCAACCGGGGTATTTGAAGGTGAAAAATGTCAAAGCAGAAGGTAAGAAAGTCTCTCAACAGGTGAAGGAAACCTTATTGGAGGTACGTCTTCCCAAGCCGGTGCAACCGGGACAGTCCGTGCAGGTGAACATGGATTATGAATTGAAATTGCCCAAAGGAGGAACCCGGCTGAATCAATTTAAGAACACCGCTTTTCTGGCCCAATGGTATCCCATGTTGGCGGTGAAGGACCAAGAGGGATGGCACACTGATCCATATACGACCACGGGGGACCCCTTCTTCTCCCGCATATCCGATTTTGAAGTGACCTTTGAAGTGCCGGAGGGGTATCGTCTGATCACCACTGCCAGGGATTCCCGGGAACCCGTGATGAAACCGGTGACTTTGAAACAGGAACGGGTTCGCGACTTTGCGGCGGTCATTTCCAAGGATTATGAACCTGTGGAGGGAAAAGCCGGCGACACCCAAGTCAATCTGTGGTATCTCAAAGGGATGGAGGAGGTGGCTCAGGAGCTTCACGATGCTGCCATTTCCGGGATGGAGTTTTTCAGCCAACGCTTTGGTCCCTATCCTTATGATGAAGTGGACGTGGTTTTGGGGGAGACCGGTTATGGGATCGCTGGTATGGAGTACCCTGGGCTGGTGACCTCTGTGGATAAAATCCCCACCCGCCAGGGAGAACGGCCTGCGGTCAACGTGGTTGCCCATGAATTGGCCCATCAGTGGTGGTACGCCGTGGTCGGTAATAACCAGGTGAAGGAGCCTTGGCTGGACGAAGGCTTGACCACCTTTTCCGAGTTTCTGTTTATGAAGGAGAAGATGGGAGAAGATGAGGGGAGGTTACTGGTCAAAGCGGCGGAAAGAACAGAACAGATTCATAAGGAGAAAGGGGTTACCTCCGTTGAGTCCCTTTACAAGTATTCCGATCCTATCTACGGCTTGATGGTGTATACCCGGCCCGCTGCGATGATGTGGGCATTGATGGACGAGCTGGGGAAAAATCAGGTGATGAAGATCATGAGTACCTACTACAACCGCTACCAATTCCAGACAGCCACCACAGCGGATTTCATCCGCGTGGCCAAGGAGGTAGCGGGCAAGGATCTGCAGCCTTTCTTCGACCGGTGGCTCTTTTTTAAACCGGGCAAGCAGAAAGGAGTATCATAAAGAGAGGACCGGCATCTGTGCCGGTCCTCTATCATTTACCGGGTCTGATCGATCGCATCCTGATCGATAAACTGATTGGCACCGCCCTGGATATTGGCGCTGAAATCTCCGACAGGAATAGATCCACCTAAATTCTTGATATTAAAATCTCTTCCGACGTTGACACTATCTCCGATATTGACGTTTCCGGTCTGAGACACATTGAAGAGCTTGGCATTAAAGATCTGATTGGCAACAGCCATCCGGGCTCCTCCTTTTTCAACATCCTATGGCAGCGGCAGGGGGCGGGTTCCGGTATCGGAAAAATGAACTTGTGGCAGTGCATAAGATGAAAGGAATACATCGTGGAAGGTGGAAATGAGGGTGAAGTTGATGAGTTACAACATCCGTCACGGATTGGGCTGTGATGGGTGTCTCGATCTGGAACGGATCGCCCGGGTCATTGAAAGGAATGCCCCGGATCTGGTGGGACTGAATGAAGTGGATGTTCGCTTTCACCACCGAAGTGCTTTTACAGATCAGTTGGGTTGGTTAGCGGAACGACTGGGAATGAAATCCTTGTTTGGACCAGCAATCCTTCACAGCGAAGTGGCGGGGAAGACAGCGGGTTATGGGAATGGACTCTTGTTCAAGGGGAAGGTGCACTGCGTACGCAACCAGAGGGTGCAGTGCAGGGGGGAGGAACCCCGTGCCTTGCTGGTGGCGGAATGGATCCCGCCGGAGGAGCGAGTTTCCATCCGAGTAGTGGTAACCCATATGGGACTCAGTCCCTGGATGCGTAGACAGCAGGTGGATCGATTGTTAGAGGAATGCCGGGATTCGACCCAACCGGTGTTGGCCTTGGGAGACTGGAATGTGACCCCCGGTCGGCCGGCAGTCACCCGTCTCGCCCCCTTTCTTGTGGATACCTTGGGGGAGTGCGGGACACCCGCTTCTACCTATCCTTGTTCTTCCCCCCGCAAACGGATTGACTATATTTTTTGCTCCCCTCATTTTCACCCAGGGCCGGCGTCTGTGGTGGCCACCCCGGGATGTCCTTCCGATCATTTGCCGGTGCTCTCTGAACTGAACTGGAAGAGTGAAAAAGAAGCTGAATTTGCCTCCCCGGATTCGTTATAATGAGAGGATGAAACGAGGGGGTGAAAGAGTGGGAAGGGAGGATAACGGATGGCACCCCATTTCCGAACGACTGGCAGCGGTGGCCGCCCAGGTTCCCCCGGAGCGAGTGGTGGCGGATATCGGGTCGGATCACGGATGGCTACTGATCTTCCTCGCTCGGCAGGGAAAAATGAAACGGGGAATTGCCGGAGAAGTCAATCAGGGTCCTTTTGAAAATGCAAGCCAACGAATCCAAAGCCAAGGATTGACAGATCAAATCGAGGTGCGCCTCGGGGACGGACTGAGTATTCTGCGGCGGAACGAGGCAGATGTGGTGGTATTGGCGGGAATGGGGGGCGTCTTGATTCGCTCTATTCTATCCCAAGGGCTAGAGCGGCTTCATGGAGTGGAGCGGTTGGTGTTGCAACCCAACAACAACGGGGAGCAGGTGCGTGCCTGGTTACTAGAGCAGGGTTGGGAAATCGACGGGGAGGATCTGGTGAAAGAAGGAGGAATCCTCTATGAGATCCTCACCGCCCGGAAAGGGGGCGACCCCGGCGCTCCATACAAGGGACTCTCTCTGACGTGTGAACAAGCTCTGCGGTTGGGGCCCTTGCTTTGGAGGGAGCGTCACCCTTTGTTGGAGAAGAAGGTAGAAGAAGAACTGCTGGGCTTGAACCGGATTTTGTCCGGCCTGCAGTCGGCACGTTCACCTGAAGCCGTCCAGCGGCGAGGAGAGATTCATGCCTGGCGACGTCAATGGGAGGAGGTACAATCATGGCTGTCAGAGGAAAAGATCTAATCCGTGTAATGGAAGAGTGGGCGCCTGTGTCCTTGGCAGTGGAAAATGATCGGATCGGACTGCAGGTGGGGGATCCGGAAGCGCAGGTGGATGGAGTTCTGTTGGCCTTGGATGTGACGGAAAAAGTGGTGGATGAGGCGATCCGGATCGGAGCTAACTGGATTGTTGCCCACCATGCGGTGATCTTCCGTCCGCTCAAGGATTTGCGGACGGATACGCCAGCAGGTCGTCTCTATGCCAAACTCCTCAAGCATGATCTGCATGTCTTTATCGCACATACCAATCTGGATTCCGCCCGGGGCGGGGTGAACGATGTCTTGTGTGAAAAGTTGGGCTTGGAACAGACCCAGGTGATGATTCCCACCCGGACTCAGCCATTGCAAAAACTGGTGGTCTTCATACCGGAAACTCACTATGATCCGGTGTTGCGGGCTGTGTGTGAGGCCGGTGCCGGCTGGATCGGAAATTACAGCCACTGCACCTTCAATCTGCGGGGAACGGGTACCTTCCTGCCGGAGGCGGGAACCAATCCTTATATTGGAACCCAGGGGGAGTTGGAACAGGTGCGGGAGGTGCGATTGGAGACAGTGATCACTCCAGAGATCCAGGGCCGGGTTTTGGCTGCCATGATGGAGGCACACCCTTATGAAGAGCCAGCCTATGATCTTTATCCCCTGAATCTGCCAGGAGAGGTGGACGGATTGGGACGGGTGGGGAACTTACCCCAAAAGCTGAAATTACAGGAATTAGCGCAGACATTGAAAGAAGCTTACCGAATCCCCGGATTGCGCATGGTAGGGGACGGAGAGCGGGAAGTGTCCAGGGTGGCGGTGCTGGGTGGCTCCGGAGGACGTTATTATCCGGAGGTAAAAGCGTTGGGGGCGGATGTATATATCACCGGTGATCTGGATCATCATACCGCATTGGATGCACTGGCCGATGGCCTGACCCTGTTAGATCCGGGCCATCATGTAGAGCACCTCGTCTTGGAACAGATCATGCATAAATTGAAGGAAGCCCCGCATCTACAGGAGGTGCCGGTGCAGGTGACCCAGGTGGATACCAATCCTTTCAATTATATATAAACCAATATATAAACCAATAATTGGCTGTTGTTTTGTTCCCCGCAGTTTGATACAATTAACTTCGTCGCTCGTTGAAGGAGAGTAAACTGGGCAATCGCCGGTGGAGTACCGCAAGGTCCCACGGGAGGAAAGTCCGAGCTCCGCAGGGCAGGGTGCCGGCTAACGGCCGGTGGGGGCAACCCTAAGGATAGTGCCACAGAAATGAAGACCGCCGATGGGAACTACGGTTCCACAGGTAAGGATGCAACGGTGCGGTAAGAGCGCACCAGCAACATGGAGACATGTTGGCTAGGTAAACCCCACTCGGAGCAAGACCTAATAGGGGATCTGCGCCGCAAAGCGCAGCTGTTGCCCGCAGTGATCCCGGGTAGGTCGCTGGAGCGGTGTAGCAATGCATCGCCTAGACAGATGATTGCCACTCCACCGATGGGAGGCGTTTCGACAAACGCCGTCTAACCACTTGGAGAACAGAACTCGGCTTACGGTTTGCTTTCCTCTACATAAACCATCGAAAAACAGCGCTCAAAAGCGCTGTTTTTATTTTTTAATAAAAAGGTGATCTGATTGTGATCTCCCTGATAATGGTTTGTCATAGTTTTTGGGTATGATTGGATTAACTAATTAAGGACAAAAAGGAGGGGCCACATCATGAAGAGATGGATCTGGGCGGTTGTCAGCCTCTGCCTCATTCTCTCCGTGATTAAATTTTATCCCATGCTTCAATGGATGTTTGCTGGGCCCCCTCCTGAACCAGTGATGATGACCCAAGAGAACATCTTGACCCAGCTCAGAGAAAAAGCAAAGGAAAAGGCAGAGCTCAACTATCTGGTGTTGGGAGACTCTGTAGCCCGGGGATTTGGATCGGAAAAGTCAGATTCCCATGGATACAGTTCACTGGTAGCCAAAGAGTTGGCCAAAGATCAGATCCCCCTTCAATTGATCAATCGAGGGGTGATCGGACAGACATCGAAGCAACTGACCGGTTATATCCAGACTCCGAACATCCAGCAGGAGATTCGGGAGGCGGATTTGATTTCACTGACCATCGGGGGAAATGATCTGCTGAAGGCGGCTCTTCAAGATCATGACCCTCTTCGGATACTGACGGATTTTGACCAGATACAGTCCAGATACAAAAAAAATCTGGATACCATTTTGACGGAGATCCGGGCTCACAACCGCAAAGCCCCGATCCTGATCACCTCTCTGTATAATCCGGTATTACCCGACGAGCCTTATTTCAAGATATCCAATCGCTTGCTGAAGAACTGGAATATCGGGATGAAAGAGGTAGCATACTCCTATCGGCTCACTCATGTGGTGGATGTGACGGAGCGGCTGATCGCAGGGAAGGGCAACTGGTTGTCTGACGAAATTCACCCCAATGACAGGGGATATAGATGGATGGCCGAGGGAATTCTCGATGAAATCCGGGCCAATCGGTCTGTCTCCGCCAGCGCAAGGTAGTGTTCACTTCAGCTGAGCGGGTGGAGTCATTCTATGACGATGGCGAGGAGAAGAAGAGGTCTGTAGGTATGGCGGAGATCCTTTGCGAAGATCTTCTTGCAAGCCATCGATTTCACAGCATAAAACGATATGAATCACGGCAGGCTATGTTCAACTCCATTCCAAAGGATGACTTCTATGTCTGACGATTTTTTCACATATCAAGCTTATCTGGACCGTTACAAAACCTTTTGGTCTGAGGAGGGGGATCACCGTCCACCGATTCTCACAGAGGAGAGCTTTCGTCACCATTTTCGGTTGTTGCAGGAGAGCTATGACACCTATCGGAGTATGATCAATCAAGGTATGGAAGACGAAGCCGCCGCCTACTACGGAAATGTGATTAACCTCCTGGAAAATGAATTATCCATCGCCGATGGTTTTGACAACTTTCTGGATGAAGATTTTCGCAACAGACTGCAATGAAAACCAAAACTGAACCTGACTTTGTTTACATCCATCAAGCCCCCGGCACTGCCGGGGGCTTGATGATTAGGGATTAATGGTCAAAAGACGGTCCAGCCGATCGATCTGGTGGATCCATTTCTTTTTCTGGGAAGGTGGCACCGTGGAGGTCTGTTCCAATGTCCTTTTTAGTAGCTTTAGATCGTGACCGACATGTTGAGTCTGGCCAGCGATGACAGATTGTAGCATGGCATCCGCTCTCTGTTGCAGGGGGAAAGGAGCAGAGGAGGAGATCTCATGAAAGAGATGAAAAGACTGGTACATCATCATGGAGATCAGATAGACCCGCAGACGGCGCTTGGGGTCATAGATCAGGGTTTCCCCGATTATTGCCGGATGGTTGGAATGATAGGACCAACCCGAAGGTTCTTCGAAATTGGCCTGGGTCAGCTGAAATCCCAAGGGATCCAGTCGATCGAAGCCGATATACAACCAGGAGGGGGATTTCCCCCCTTTTCGTACCAGCCTCAAAGTGAGGTTGGTTTCCTTTTTCCCGCGAAGGTGGGGAGTCAGATTCAGGCTTTCCCCTTTCCACTTTTCCACCTCGCCTGCCCGGACGTCCTCTTCCCATACCACACGATCGCCGATCAGAATCTGTTTTACGTATTCTCCTTTGCGGAGATTCCGGGGATAGACGCTCATGTGATGGAAGCGAAGCTCGTACTTTCCCGAGGGTTTAGGCCGGATGAGCTGCCGGATCTCTCCCTTGTTGCCAGGGGCGGGAGCAGGGCCGGAGGGGATAAAGAGAGAGCCGTAACCATCACCGCTGTATGCGGCATGGTCCCGTCTCTCGGGAAACCATTCCTTGTGAAGGACATAGGTGACCAGTCCCTGGATATTTCCATGGTGAAGCTGTCGGAGACCGGTCCGCAGACTCTCTTCGACGTAGTGTGCAGATGGATTAGAGGGGGTGGCTGACAATTTGCTTGCATGAACCATCAGAATCAAGGGCAATCCTTCCCGAGCGAGAAGTCGAGAGGTTTTGCTGATTTGTTCTTCCAGATCCTGATTTCTTTGGGTGTTTCGATATTTCCCGTCCCGAAAGGTCATTACCACGCCATCAAACAGAGAGCGATACTTTTCCAGAATGTGAGGGTGAATGGCTGAATAGTAGATCTGTGGGTAAAACAACAGATCCCGGTTGCTCTTTTTTGCGGCTTGCTTCATTTTGGCCACGTATTCCGGAGTGAAAAAGGAAAGGTTGTGATTGAAATCATCCATGACGACGCCTTTCAGATTTGCGTAGTTTCGGGACAGACTACCGATGGCCCGGAACCAAGCGATATAGTCAGTTCCAAAGGGTTCCGATTGGATTCGGTGGGCCTCGGAAGGGGGAACAAGGTAAACCCAGACATCGATCCCCGCCTGGCGGGCGGCAGGCAAAAATTCATGGCGAAAATCGTCCCAGTCTGTAGGAGCATGCCAAACCAAATAGAAGTACTGGGTCACACCCAGTTCTTTCAATTTTTGAATCAGTCTCGGGGTATCCACGTGACGAACCCCGTCCTTTCGGGGGCGGGGTTCCCGCAATTCTCCGGCATAATCCCCAAGGAAAGGGGAGGGAGGAGATGAATTGGCCCAAACCTTCAGGGATTGGCTTGTCCAAAGGTGGGGATGAAGAGTTGTAGGACAGAGCGTGAGAAGTAGTATGAGGAGGATGCAGTACTGTTTTCGAGAGTGGGCCAATGGGATCACCTCTGTCGCTAGTTTGATGAGGAAGAAGCCGAAATATGTGTCCCTGTCAGGGTTGTGATTAACCAGAAATTGGACGTGTGTACGATTTTGCATCCTGCCAGCGAAAGGACGCAACATAGGCATGTTGATGAGCCGTATTTTAGTCAGAAAATCAGGTTGGGATGGTGGGGACTTTGATTCGCCTTTGCGCTCTTTGCAAGAGATCGTAGCCGTCCCACCATCCCCATCCCTTCAAGCGATATTTCACGATGGAGGCAATGGGAAGAGTAAAAGGATCCTTTCGTTCCCATCATCCCACTTTATGCTTCATCAACAGCCCTGGAAGCAGCAAAATGATCTTTCCGAAAGTTTCGGCCCCTGTCCAACACTCAGATTCGGAGCCGGGGAGAACACGACCTTACTACCCAAAATATGGTTCATCAACGCGCCTGATAAAATGAGGTGCAGTCAACCATAATAGGAGGGAATCCAAGCGGAAAACCAAAGAAAGGTGAGGGTCTCCCATGGAACTATTAAAAGAGTTGACTGAAGCGAAGGGCGTTTCAGGGTTTGAGGGAGAAATCCGGCAAATCATGCGCCGGGAGTTAGAACAACAAGTGGACCGGGTAGTGACGGACCAGATGGGCGGGATCTTTGGAGAGAAAAAAGGATCCCATGAGAACCCTAGAATTCTGTTGGCCGGTCACCTGGATGAAGTGGGATTCATGGTGACGAAAATCAGTAAAAATGGTTATCTCTATTTCACACCCTTGGGGGGCTGGTGGGAACAGGTTCTTCTTTCTCAGCGGGTGACAGTCATGACCGAGAAAAAGAATTTCACCGGAGTGATTGGCTCCAAACCCCCACATCTATTGACGACGGAAGAACGGAACAAAGTTTACCCGATGCAGGAAATGTATATCGATGTAGGAGCCAAGGATGCGGAGCAGGTGAAAAAATGGGGAATCCGAGTGGGAGATCCCGTGGTTCCCATCTGTCCCTTCGAAATGATGCCCGATCACGATACGATCCTAGCTAAGGCCTTGGACAATCGGTTTGGATGCTATCTCGCTCTGGAAACACTGAAACGGCTGAAGGAGGGAGACCACCCCAATACCGTGATGGCAGGCGCCACTGTCCAGGAAGAAGTGGGTCTGCGGGGGGCGAACACGGCTCCCTACGCGACAAAGCCGGATGTAGCCTTTGCCCTTGATGTGGGAATTGCCGAGGACGGTCCGGGGAGCGATAGTGACAAACCTCGATTGGGCGGGGGTCCCTTGATCACCTTCCTCGATGCCACGATGATCCCGAATATCCGGCTGCGCAACCTAGTGATTGAGACTGCCGAGGAGCATCAAATTCCATATCAAGTGGATACGATGACTGGAGGAGGAACCGACGCGGGCAGATTTCATCTCCATCGCCGTGGAGTGCCTTCCATCGTGATTGGTGTTCCCACCCGCTATATTCACAGCCATGTATCTATGGCCAGCAAGAGTGACATTGAGTATTCTGTCAAATTGCTGACGGCAGTGGTCAGGAAGCTGAACTCCGAGACAGTGAACTCCTTCGGCTTTGACGGTTAATCCCAAAACCCGCGAACATGCGGGTTTTTACTATTCCATCTCATGGATTGACCCAATTTCCAGCCATGGAAAACATAGCGCTTTCATGATAAGATGAAGAACGAAAACGGATAGGGAGAGAGATTGGAAAATGAACAAGTTCAATGAATTTCTGAATTATATGGAAGCGGATCTTTCCAATTTGCCCACACTTCCAGCGTCTGAGTTGTTGGAGCAGACGGGGCCTGATCGGCTTTATCTGGTGTTCGTCGATATTATCAATGGATTTTGTGAAGAAGGGGCTTTGGCCTCTGACCGCGTGGCACAGATCGTGGAACCGGTGCGCCAACTGGCACAATTTTCGGTGGATCAAGGGATTCCTCCTCAAAACTTGATTTTTTTACAAGATGATCACTCGCCGAATGCAGCAGAATTTAGTTCCTTTCCATCCCATTGTGTAAGGGGCACAGCTGAGGCCGACACGGTAAAAGAGCTTCGCCCTTTCCTGGAAGCACCTGGTGCGAGACTGTTTCGCAAGAATGCCACCAACGGTCTGTTTGGCAGAGACGAGAAGGGGCTACGTTTTTTTGAATTTTTGGAAGAGGTGTTCCGACAAGGCCCTGCCACCTTTGTGGTGACCGGGGACTGCACGGACCTTTGCATCTATCAAAATGCGACAGGCATTCGGCTGTTGGCAAACGAACATGATGCCGATGTCCGGGTGGTGGTTTCCGGTGAACACACCCAAACTTTTGATACCCCGGTTGAAACGGCAAAATCCATCGGCGCCCATGCTCATGATGGAGAGTTTATGGATCATATGTTTCTCTACCACATGAAGCTGAATGGGGTGGAGGTGGTACGCGCCATTCAAGTGGATTCAAGCGTGTCTGATTAAAGAGAAGGGGAAAGGCCTGGTAACGGATATGGAAGATCGGAGAAACCATTGCCTCCCCGGAAGGGATGACTCCGACACGCCTACATATGAGAGGGAGGGGGAGAAGCTTGCGAACGGAAGAGATGCTATTGAATGTGGGTCCGCAACACCCGAGTACGCATGGGGTGTTTCGGCTGATTCTGCGGATTGACGGAGAAATCATCCGGGAGGCCCAACCCCGGATCGGCTATCTCCACAGGGGAACGGAAAAACTGGCGGAAGATTTGACTTACAACCAGATTATTCCTTACACGGACCGCATGGACTATCTCAATGCGATGAACAACAATCACGCGATCGTCCTTGCCGTGGAAAAACTGATGGAGTTGGAGATTCCGGATCGAGCAGAGCATCTCAGAGTCATCGTTACTGAGTTGAACCGGGTGGCCAGTCATTTGGTCTGGTTCGGTACGTATCTGATGGATATCGGGGCGTTGAGTCCGTTTTTGTATGCTTTTAAAGACCGGGAGAAGATCCTCGAGCTGTTCAATGAGCTGTGCGGCGCCCGCCTCACCTACAACTACATGCGGGTGGGTGGTGTGAAGTGGGATGCGCCGGATGGCTGGTTGGAGAAGGTGAGGGACCTCATCACTTATCTCCGGCAGCAACATCAGGTATATATGGATCTAGTAGCGGGAAACGAGATTTTCCAAGCTCGGGTGAAGGGAGTGGGCCGTTATGACGCTCGGACGGCGGTGGAATACGGCTTATCCGGGTCCAATCTGCGATGCACGGGGGTCAAAAGGGATCTGCGCAGGGACCGCCCCTACTCCATATACGACCGTTTCGATTTTGAGGTACCGGTAGCGAGGGGCGGGGACTGCCGGGACAGGTTCTATCTTCGCATGGAAGAGATGTTACAATCCCTCCGGATCGTGGAGCAGGCAGTGGAAAGGATTCCCGATGGGCCAATCATGGCCAAAATTTCGCGAGTCATCCGACCTCCAGCAGGAGAAGTCTACTCAGCGGTGGAAAATCCTCGAGGCGAACTGGGGGTCCATCTCGTCAGCAAAGGGAAAGACAAGCCTTGGCGCCTCCATTGGAAACGGCCCTCCTTTAGTAACCTGCAAATTCTTCCACACCTACTGGAAGGTGAAAATGTGGCCAATCTGGTCGCGATCCTCGGTGCTGTCGATATCGTTTTGGGGGATGTGGATGCTTGATAAAGGCAACCTATTTTGCGGCCGGAAGGCCGTTTTTTTATTTTGGGTTATAAAGGACCCCCTTCTTGTACATATAATGGAGAGAGAAGCCCGTCCGGCGTAGTTCTCGCAAGCTTGTCAGATCTTTGGTATCATAGATGAGGAGTTTAATAAACACCTATGCCGATTCAGGGCCTGGGTTGATGTACCGAGAAAACGAGGTTGAACCATGGAACAGACTGTAATGGATCTACTGTCTCAATACGGATATCTCGGGATTTTCTTCTTCCTAGTGCTGGGGATTATCGGACTGCCCCTGCCCGATGAAATCATGATGACCTTTATCGGCTATCTTACATCGATCGGGCAACTCAACTTGGTCTTTGCTTTTCTGAGTGCTGTGGCAGGTTCTATGTGTGGGATCACAGTCAGCTACTATTTGGGGGGCAGACTGGGTTATCCTTTTTTGAAGCGATACGGGAGTAAATTTTTTATCACACCAAAACGGCTGAGAACGACACAAATCTTATTTCGGAAATATGGCAACTGGGTCCTGCTTTTTGGATATTTTATCCCTGGAGTGCGGCATGTGACTGCATATATGGCCGGGATCTCCCGGATGTCACCGTTTCAATTCGCCTCTTACGCCTATGTCGGTGCCTTTACCTGGTGTACGGCGTTTATCGGTCTTGGATATCTGGTAGGGGCCCAATGGGAAAGTGTGTTTCAGGCGATGCACCGTTACGGTTTGATTGCGCTCTGGATTCTGATTCCCGTGCTTGTCCTTGTGATTGCACGTTTTCTTTATGTGCAACATGATCGATACAACTCTCTCCGCAAATGAGATGATTCCTCCCTGTTTAGTAGAGCGGAAGAGTTTGGTTAACCGAGGGCAGTCCCCTGTAATCTTTTACTGAGAAGGTGGCAGAAATAAGAGGAAGGCCCCTCAACTGACGTGTATGGACTCGGGGCTGAAGATGGAACTCGTCCATGATAGATCGGCTGTGGCTGCCGGAATAGAGCAGGAGACAGAAGTGGATTCTGATGGGCAGGTGGAAGGGGACAGATCGGTCCCTCACCGGGGTATGCCAGGAGAGATGAAGGGGCAAACCATGCCCCAGGCTGATGCAATAGAGCAAGAACGAGAGGGTGGGAGGAGACGAAATTGCCACAGGTGGAAGTGAAAATCGGGGCAAAGGAATACCAATTTGAGTGTGAAGAAGGGGAAAACCTGCTTTTTGAAGCGATCTCACGCAATATCATGATTCCATTTAACTGCACCTCCGGCCGTTGCGGACGATGCCGGGTCCGCGTGCTGGAAGGGGCAGAGAATTTAAGTGAGCTAGGCGACCGGGAGGAACTGCGCCTGGGAGAGGAGCAGGTGGAAAAAGGGTTTCGCCTTTCCTGTCAGACTTATATCTATGGAGATGTTTCTCTGAAAGTCCCACAACCGCGATTATATTAAATGGATTTGACCAGGCGTGTGGATTAGCCATATTTAGTCAGGAAATCAGGTCGGGATAGTGGGACGGTGAAGAGTCTTTGCACTCTTTGCAAGAGATCGTAACCGTCCCCTCAAACATATTTTACGATAGGGGCACAATGGGAAGGATCGTTTCGTTCTCATCCTCCACTTTATGGTTCATCAACAGCCCTGGGATTTGACCCTTTGCGGGTCCATTGTTAAAATAAAGAAAACTCCATCTTTTAAATGATTCCACTAGGGGTGCACGAAGACGTGCTGAGAGAGGCCTGATGCTTCAACCCTTTGAACTTGACCTGGTTTGCACCAGCGTAAGAAAGTGGGATCCGGCATGGACGATCATGTAATGTGACCGTACAACCGGGATCCCAACAGGGGTCCCGGTTTTTGCATGAATGGAGTGGGGGAGGAAGGAGGATGAATGAACTTCATTTCGTGACGGATCCCCGGAAATCAGTGAATGAGTGGGTCTTAGTTTGCCGAAAAGCAAGAGAATGGTTGGATTGGATCCACCTACGCAAACCGGGGGCATCCACTGCAGAGCTTCAGAGCTTGGGACATACTCTGATCCGGGAAGGGGGAGTGGATCCGAAACGATTGACAGTCAATGGGAGTGCTGAAGTAGCGGAAAATCTGGGATGTGGTGGGGTTCATCTCCCGGAAAGTCATCCGATAGCTGGGATATTCATCAAGAAAGGATCCCATCGGCGGATAGGATGTTCTGTTCACTCCCTGGAGGCTGCGAAAGAGAAGGAACGGCTGGGAGCCGAATACCTGTTTTTCGGACATGTGTTTGCAAGTGATTCCAAACCTGGGCAAAGGCCGAGAGGAACCCGGCAACTGTGCCAAGTGACAGCGGCAGTGAACGTCCCCGTGATTGCCATCGGAGGAATCACTCTCGAAAGGCTTCCTTCATTGTCTGCAACAGGCTGCGCCGGGGTGGCTGTCATTTCCGCAATCGCTGATGCTCCAGATCCGGCAGCCGCTGCCCGCCAGTTGAAGCAGGCCCTTACATAGGTGAGGGAGGATGTTTGTTCCATGTTGAAGGGAAGCCGTGTCCGTGAAGGAGGGGGATCATGCATATTCAATTGAACGGGAAGCAGCAGGATGTACCGGAGTCCATCTGCGATGTGGAAAGCTTGATCACTCATCTAGGACTCTCCGACCGCATGATCGTGGTGGAGAAAAACCGCGAGATTCTCGACCGAGATCAATATAGCGAGATCCTGCTAGAGGAAGGGGATCGACTGGAAATCGTTCAATTTGTGGGAGGAGGTTAAATCTTGCTCAAGATTGGAACCTACACTTTTCAATCCCGACTGCTGTTGGGAACTGGCAAGTTTTCATCCCTTCGTGTGCAATCCGCGGCGGTGGAGGCATCGGAAACGGAGGTTTTGACCTTTGCCTTGCGCCGTGTCAATCTAGACCGCCCTGATGAGCCCAATTTCCTGCAAGAACTGGATCTGAACCGATACCACCTGCTTCCCAACACCGCCGGTGCCAAAACAGCGGAAGAAGCGGTTCGTTTGGCCCGCTTGGCCCGAGCCTCTCAGCTGTGTGATATGGTGAAAGTGGAAGTGATCGGGGATGATGAGAGGTTGCTCCCGGATCCGGTGGAAACTTTGAAAGCGACTCAACAACTGGTGGAGGAAGATTTTATCGTGCTCCCTTACACCAGCGATGACCCTGTGTTGGCCAAACGACTGGAAGAGGCAGGCGCCCATGGCATCATGCCGGGAGCTTCCCCCATCGGTTCAGGGCAGGGGATCTTGAATCCGATGTATCTGAAGTTTATTATTCAGCAGACGCGCTTGCCCGTGATCGTGGATGCAGGGATCGGATCTCCTGCAGATGCCGCCTGGGCGATGGAGTTGGGGGCGGATGGTGTGCTCCTCAACACCGCAGTCTCTGGAGCGGATGACCCGGTTCAGATGGCCCACGCGATGAAACTGGCGGTACAAGCCGGCCGTCTCGGTTTTGAAGCCGGCCGCATCCCCTGCAAGGAGACTGCTGCCGCCAGCAGCCCTGTCGTAGGAGTGCCCAAGTGATAGGAAAAGCCCCCCTGTGGGGGCTTTTTTCTGTCTGGTGTAAAAAATCACCCGACCATCCGGAGTCTCACGTCCGGAATGGATCGGGTGAACTGACGGGGTGGAGATGGCGGGCCCTTTTGGGCTCCGACTTTTTTTGTGAGGTTTGGGAGACCGAGTGACGAGAGATATTGAGCAGGATACCCGCGGCCAACATACACATGAGCAGAGAAGAGCCCCCGTAACTGATAAAAGGAAGCGGGACCCCTGTAACTGGCAACATAGCGGTTACCACTCCCAAGTTAAAGAGGGTCTGCAGAGAAAACATGGTGACGATTCCGATCCCCAGCAACATCCCAAATAAATCTGGGGCTTGAAGTGCGATACGAATCCCCCGGATCACAAAGGCGATGTAAAGAAGGATCAGAAGGGTTCCGCCAATAAATCCTAGTTCTTCGGCAATGATGGCGAAGATGAAATCTGTTTGCGACATCGGTAGATAGGCCAGTTTTTGAATACTGTTGCCCAGTCCTTTTCCCAGAAGACCTCCCGGACCGATGGCAAAGAGGGACTGAATCGTTTGGAATCCATCTCCCGACGGGTCTTTCCAGGGATCTCGGAAAATGAGCAGGCGCATCACCCGATAATCTTCAGAGGTCATGAGCCACACGAAAAAGGGAATTCCCGTTGCTCCCAGAAGGAGCAGATGTTTGAGACGGGCTCCGGCACAGAAGATGATGGTTAGGCAGGATCCGAGTAGAATCACTGTGCTGCTGAAATGGGGTTCCAACACGATCAGCCCGCAGAAAAGTCCCAGTACAATCAAGGGCGGAAGCAACCCTTGTTTGAAGAGATGAAGACTCCCCTGTTTTTTCACCATAATCGATGCAGTGTAGATGATCGCGCCCAGTTTGGCCAATTCTGAGGGTTGAAAACCGATTGAACCCAACTGGATCCAACGGGTAGCCCCATTAAAATTCACTCCCAATCCGGGAATGAAGACCAGCACTAGCAAAATCAGACTTCCCAACAGGATAGAGCCCACATGCTTTCGATAGAAGGTGTAGGGAACATTGGAAATAACGAAAAAGAGGAGAATCGATCCCAATGCCCACATCAGTTGGCGTTTAAAATAGTGGTAACTATCTCCGTGCTGGACCCATCCGTCATAGTAACTGGCACTGAAGACCATCACCAGTCCAAAACCGGTCAGCAGAAAAATGATGAACATCATCCAGAAATCAGGTTTGCCGCGTGACATAACGATCTCCTTCGTTCAAGATATGTAGGGGCGGCCCTGTAAATAGGGGGTAGCAGTACTCAATGCATCTGAAGTTCGGTATACTGTTGGTGAAACCTTTATCAATGGCGGGTGTTGGCAAATGAAGCCGAGTCGAATGATCCGACAGTTGGATTACCCATTGATTTTCTTGATTCTAGTCTTGGCCGCCATTAGCATTGTTGCCATTTCCGGTGCCACTCACTCTTTCAACCCCTCCTACGTGCAACAACAGCTCCTCTGGTACCTTTTAGGTATTCTACTCATGGGAGCGACACTCCTGTTTGATTACCGGGTTCTCATGCAAGGACGTTTCCTGTATGTACTGTACGGTTTGGGCGTTCTACTACTAATTCTGGTGATGATTCCAGGTGTGGGAGTGACGGTCAAAGGAGCGCAAAAATGGATCCGGCTCGGTGGCTTTCAGTTTCAGCCGTCGGAATTGATGAAATTGATCTTGATTCTGGTTCTGGCCAAAGTGATTGCAGAGATCAGACATCTTCCCCTCCGGGATTGGCGGAAGATCGGGCAGATCATCGGCCTGTTTATTCCGCCTTTTCTTCTGACACTGAAAGAACCCGATCTTGGGATGGCATTGGTTTTTGTCGGAATCTTGGTCAGTATTTTGTTGGCAGGGGGATTGGATTGGCGCATTATGTTGATGGGTTTGACGGCAGTGGTCATTCTGGTCGCAGGTGTGGTTCTCCTGTATATGACAGAAAGCCCCCTGCTCGCCAAAGTTTTAGAACCTCATCAGATTCAACGGATCGAGACCTTTGCCAATCCTTCATCAGATCCCACCGGGGCTGGATACCAGCTGACCCAGTCGATGATCGCTGTCGGTTCGGGTCAATTAGATGGGAAAGGATTCCAACAAGGCACCCAGACCCAGGGGAATTGGATTCCCGAACCCCACAATGATTTTATCTTTGCCGCTTTTGCCGAGGAGTTTGGTTTTATCGGAGGCAGCATTCTGCTCTGCATATTTATTTTCCTGGTCTACCGAACCATCCGGATCGGTATCCACTGCGAGCATCGGTTCGGTGCCTATATTGTTGCCGGTGTGGCCGGGATGACGGTGTTTCAAGTGTTTCAAAATATCGGGATGAACGCTGGGATGTTACCTATCACGGGTCTGCCCCTTCCCTTCATCAGCTACGGTGGAAGTTCCTTGATCACGCAAATGGTGGCCATGGGACTGGTTCTCAATATCGGGATGCGCAAGGAAGGGGAGTTCCTGTTCATGGACTGACCCATCTCTCGAGTCGGAGAGAATTCGGAAACCACGAAAGTCGATTCCGAAAAAACTCAGAAGGTGGACCCGACTGCCGATTAATTGCCAGCTATAACCCTTCTGTCCTTCGTCCATACTGAAGGCAGGGGGTGAAATGGATGCCACAAGTGAAATGTAGTGTGGCCAATTGTTTCTTTTGGACTGCCGGGAATAATTGCGGTGCTGATGCCATCATGGTAGAAGTAAACCAACATTCCAACCGAACTTATCGGGAGGAGATCGGCGGGGAGTTTGTCGATTCCGTACATCAGGATTATACCGCCAATCAATCGGTGGACACTTGTTGTCATACGTTCCGGCCGAAAAAATCCCAGTAACCTCTGCTTGCAAAAAACACACCCGCCAGTCGAGGCGGGTGTTGGTGATTTAAGAGCCCTGTTCTACCTTTTTTCTGTTGAAGACGGCTTTCAATGTTGGTGGAGTCACCAGAGTGGTTACCAACACGATGATCACTGTGACGGTGAAGAGATCATTGGTGATCAATCCTCGGCTCAGTCCGATAGAGGCGACGATCAGGCCTACTTCTCCACGGGCGATCATGCCGGCTCCGATACCCAATGAGCTGTTCCAATTGAATCCGGCCAGCTTGGCTCCCAGTCCTGCTCCGATCACCTTGGTCAGGATGGCCACAAGGCTGAGGACCACCATCAGAATCAGGATATCCTTTGTCAGACCGCTCACGTCGGCGGTGACACCGATGCTGACGAAGAAGATGGGGACGAAGAAGGAGAAAGAGACAATCTCCACCCGTTCAAACAGTTCGGTCCGATATTTGGTCAGACTCAGCATCAAACCAGCAAAGTAGGAACCGACGATTCCGGCCAAACCGAACATTTCCGCCAAGTAGGCAAAGCTCAGAGCCGAGACGATTCCGAAAGCTAGCAATACTTCCGAGGTCATCAGTTTGGAAGACCAATGAAATAATCGTGGAAGAAGATAGCGCCCAATCACAATGATAAGGACGAAGAACAGAATGATTTTGGCGAGCAGAATCATGATGTCGACGAAACTGCCCCCGCCACCACCTGCGGTGAATCCGACCACCACCGAAAGGAGGATGATGCCCAGTACGTCATCCAGCACCGCTGCCCCTAGGATCGTGACCCCTTCTTTTGTTTGCAACTGACCCAATTCCCGCAGGGTTTGCACCGATATACTGACACTGGTAGCTACCAGTAGTGTACCGATGAAGATGGAGGTACTGGTACTGTAACCGAACATCAAGCCGACGGCAAAACCCATAACCAGCGGTAAAATCACTCCACCGACTGCGACCAGGGAGGAACCGTAGGCTGTTTTTTTAAACTCTTCCACATCTGTTTCCAGACCGGCCAGAAACATGAGTAGGATGACACCCACATCGGCTAATTGCTTGACCAGCCCAGGATGATGGGGATCCACCACGATCCACCCGAGAATGGCTGGACCCAGAATAATCCCCACGAGCAGTTCACCAAAAACAGAGGGTTGTCCGATCTTTTTGCTGAAATGGCCTGCTAGTTTAACGGCGACCAGAATAATGACCAGTTCCAACAGAAAATGATAGTCCTTCAGTTTTTCCATATCTACGAGTTTCTCGATCAGGTCCATTTCTTACCTCCTATTTGCTGTGTCCATCCTCATTTTATCAAAGATGGATCGGACGTTTCACTGATGTTTACAAACTGGATATAGGTGTAATATCTTATAGGCAAAGAGTGTATACGGAGGGAAGGCAGATGAGGAAATCCAATGTCGGCCTCTGGATCGTGTTGCTGATGGGGGTGCTCATCGTGGGTGGACTCATTATGAATGTTGTGACGTCTTCCTAATTTTGAGTCAGGTAAAAACAGCATGAACCGGATATGGTATAATGATGATATGATGGAGATAAGAAAAGTTCTCGGTGAGGGATGAGGGGGGTCAGTTTGCTGGAACTTCTCTTTTATCGATATATTCCTGTTCTAGTGATGACCTGTTTGTTTGTGATGATCCCTATGGAAATGGAATATGGCACTCCCACCGTGGCGATCTCATTCCCCTACAAAGGGAAGAGAATCCATCCTAGGGATATTTGTATTCGGTTGAGAAAAACCGGATCTTCCCACCAAAATCGAAATTGGTATCGCCAGCAGGCCTTGCGGTGTGATGATATACAGTATCGACTCAGAGCGATTTGGACTATACCCCGTCATTTTCAAGGGATTACATTTTAAAATCAAAGTTGGCACAGGAATGGCAGCCCCAACCTTTCAAAAAAGGAGCTATACAACTGATGAATATCCATGTGTGGATGTTAGTGCTTATGTTGGCAGCATTTGGTCTGACGATCTGGGCACAATTTCGGGTGAAAGGCAGTTTTAAAAAGTGGGCTGAAGTACAGTCTTCATCAGGCCTTACCGGTTATGATACCGCTCGTCGCATTCTGGACGACAACGGTTTGTACGATGTGAAGGTAGAGCCGATTTCTGGAGTGTTGTCTGACCATTACGATCCCATGGCCCGGACGTTGCGGCTGTCGGAGCCCGTCTATGGATCCAGCTCCATCTCGGCTGTTTCCGTGGCTGCACACGAATGCGGTCACGCCATTCAACACAAAGAGGCATATGGATTTCTGGTACTGCGTCACAAGATGTTTCCGATCTCTAACTTTGCCTCGGGAATCGCCCCGTTCTTGCTCATCGGGGGGCTTTTGTTCCAAGCGAGTGGATTATTGCTCCTGGGGATTATCTTCTACACCGCTGCAGTCGCTTTTCAAGTGGTGACCCTGCCTGTAGAATTTGATGCCAGCAACCGGGCACGGGCGATTCTGGTGAACAAAGGGATCATCCGAAACCAGGAGGAACGCGGTGTTGGCAAGGTGCTGAACGCGGCGGCCCTCACCTATGTGGCCTCCACCTTATACGCTTTGCTGGAGCTGCTTCGCTTCGTGTTTCTGTTCCTCTCTTCCAACGAAGAATAAACCTGAAAACCGCCGCTCTCCGGCGGTTTTTTTGCATACATATTTTTGGGGTAGCAACGGATACTAATGCCTGACCATGATCATGGAAAGGAGCAAGTCATATGGGCAAAGTATCCAAGGGAATTCTTTTGTTTACTGTTTTTGGACTGGTGTTCACCTCTGCTGTGGGTTGTGCCACGCAACAAAAACCGGAATCCCGCCAACAGGCCAACCGGACACAACCGGTTCGGGATCAGACGGGTCTTCGCACAGCCCCCGGAACACCGACTCCTCCTCCGGCTCGTACCACGGATCGGAACCAAGGAAATCAGAACCAGGGAAATCAGAACCAGATGGGACAAAATATGAGGGTAGCCGATGATGTGGCCAACTCCGTTACCCGTCTGAAAAGTGTTGATTCGGCGACAGTGATGGTGACCGACTCCACCGCCTATGTCGGAGTGATGCTGGCTAAGGACTACAAGGGCAAAATGACGTCCAAGATTGAGGACCAAGTGTCCAAGCAGGTTCGCAAAGCGGACCCCAGTGTCAAGCGGGTGTTTGTTTCTGCTAACCCCGGTTTTGTTAACCGTTTGGGGGACTATGCTCGGGATGTCCGTAATGGCCAGCCCATCTCCGGTCTGGTTCAAGGCTTCTCGGATCTGGTGGAACGTACCTTTCCCAAAGCTCGTTAAATAAATAAATATTAAGCAACCAGGCCCCTCATAGCAGGGGCCTGTTCCTGTGTTTCCGGCTTGAATACAGTCTTTTTTGTATATATGATAATAGAGAATAAGAAGGCTGTTTGAGACAGAAAGGGAGGAGTTCATATGGAACGTCTGACGCCGCAGGATATTTTTAACAAAGACTTTAAGTCTTCCATCCGGGGATACGATGTAGATGAAGTGAATGAATTCCTCGATTTGGTGATTCGAAATTTCGAAGTCGTGCTTGAGGAAAACCAAGAACTCAAAGAAGAACTGAAAAAAGTGAAATCCCAGCGCCTTCCCCGACGGCAAGAGGGGGATAATCAGGATCGGGTGATACAAGATATTCTACGACGCCTGGAACGGTTGGAGCAGATGGTGATACGTTGAAACTAGACGCTGGAAGCATGGGGATTCGAGAGCGGGGGAAGCTGCATGCAGAGAGAGGAGCGACTGAAATCTCTGATCGAGGATTGGAGCCGCCAATTCGGGGAGACGGAAGCTCGAGTGGGATGCGATCTTTTCTGTTGGCGAACCGGGAAGCGTTGGGGAGTGGATGTGAATAAAGGGTTTGCTCCTGCTTCCAATCAGAAATTGTGGACTACCTTGGCCGCTATAGATGTGTTAGGTCCTGATTACCGATGGCGAACCGGGTTTGCGGCAAGTTCAGGGTGCCTGTACATTCGGGGCGGCGGAGACCCTTCCTTTGATGAAAGGGCTGCATTGCAGGTGGCTGGGGAATTGAAGGAGAGAGGACTTACTTGGTTGAAAGAGGTGTGGTTGGATGATAGCCTAAGTTCCGGTCCTCACTGGGGAAAGGGTTGGATGTGGGATGATCTCGCCCATGGGTACGGTGCTCCGATCCATGCGTTGATTATACAGGGGAATCGGATAACCTTTCACTTGGATCCCACCAGTGATCCACCGCAGATCGCTGCGATCTCCCCTCGCTTTTGTCAAGGAAAAGCAAATACGACGCTAAGTTGGACGGAGAATCCCGATCCGGAAGTGGAAATCTTGCGTACAGGTGCGGAACAGTTTGAAATCAAAGGGGAGGTCTTCCGCGAGGAGCCGGAGGTGGAGGCGGCAGTCGCGGCTGGTCCGGAATTTTTTGCCGAAGTGATGATCGGTGCCCTTCAGGAGAAGGGCGTGATTTTGTCGGAGGGGATCCGGGTGGTGCGAGGATCTTTTTCGGAAAGAGCCGATATTCGGGTGGATCGGTGGTCACCGACACTGGCGGAAGTTCTTCAGCGGGTGAACAAGGAGAGTGACAACCTGACAGCAGAGATATTACTTCGCACTATGGGGATGATGGGGAGGGGAACACTTTCCGAAGAAGAGGGGCTTCTCTGCATGAGGAGCTGGTTTCGGAAACGGGGGTTCCAGCCTCCCGGAGTATTTGCGGATGGTTCCGGACTTTCGGGTTACAATCAGGCGACTCCGGAAACCATTTTGAACACTTTGATCCAGGCGTTTCAGAAAGATTGGCGCTTTCAACTGTGGTTGGACAGTCTTCCCCGATATGGGGAAGATGGAACGCTGAAAAACCGGACCGCCGCTTTGCCGGAAGGAGTGAAAGTAGCAGCCAAAACCGGGAGTTTGGCAGGGGTAAAGAACCTATCCGGTTATTTTCTCGATAGCGAAGGGGAGCCTGTACTCTCCTTTTCTTTCTTGATTAGCGGATTGTTGGAGGAGGAAAACGGGGAAAAGCTACAGGATCAACTCCTGCAGCTCACAGCCAAAGAGTGGATTAGGTAAAGGATTCTCCGCCCTTGTACCGGGTACTCCCCCACCATTCACTTTGATAGGGTTCATCGGTTAAGCGATTGATCTTCACCGAGTTGGGCGTGTTGGGAGAGTGGATAAAGGCGCCGTCACCGATGTACATCCCTACATGGTGGATGGATCCTTTTCCTTCTTCGTAAGCAAAAAAGAGAAGATCTCCAGGCGCCAACTCCTCCTTGGATACTCGCTGTCCATAACGGGCTTGAGGGTCTGCATCCCGGGGAATGGCAATCCCGTTCGCCTCAAAGATTCGATACATCAATCCAGAACAATCAAAACCGAAGGAAGACATTCCCGCCCACAAATAAGGCAAACCGAGGAAACGTTCAGCCGTCCGGATGCGCGCTTCCACCCCAGTCACTGGCAACTGCCGGGTAACTGTCACCTCCTTTGCCGGGATCCGTCCTGTCCTCCCGTCGGGAGTCCATACGATAACTTCTCCATCTCCTTCTTCCACTTGGGGCAGACGGGTCATAAAACTGAGCTCCACTTCTTCGTCGGAATCTAGGAGCAAGCGGGAACGGTCGGCAGTCACCCAAGCGAAGGAGGAATCTTCCCAGGCTTGATGGTACTTCGGATCGAAGGTGAGTTGGGAGGCGGGGATCCATCCGGGATACCCGTTGGGATCTTTGGGCGTAAATTGTCCGGGAACACAGACCCGAGCCCAACCCTCCTGCTCTTCTATCACTTGAACCGGTGCACCGTACAGAACCTGGGATTCCAATCTTCCCACGAGATCCAAGCGATTTTCCGTCCCCATGTCCAACCAGGTCTCCCGATCCATCGGAAAGTGAAGCGAGGGACGGTCCACCTCCCGCACTTTTTCCGGATGGAGCCACAGATTGGCAAAGGTGTCACGTACATATTGGATCTTCAAACATCTTCCTCCCTGCTTTTAATATAGTATGGTAAACACCCTTATTGCTTTCGGCGTACCGGATCCAGAGTCCTTCCACGGGCGTCATTCCACAAAAGCAGGAAAAGTGATTTCACTCATCGAATGAAGGAATGAATCGATGATTCAGAAGGATTCTTTTTCTCAAGGGGGAATGGACATGATCCGTAAGTCATGGATCGGCGTATGGGCGTTGTTGTTCGCAGTCAGCCTGTTGGCGGTGGGATGCGGGGGAGAAGGATCGAACGCCGGTTCCAAGCAGGGGGAGATCTTAAAATTAAACCTTTCCAATGGCGAGCCGACTTCTATCGATCCCGCCAAAGCTTTTGATGATGATTCGATGGAAGTGGTTAACAATCTGTTTGAAGGGCTTACCCGTCTGAACAAGGAGCATCAGCCGGAACCCGCGGTGGCGGAAAAGATCGACAAATCTGACGACGGGCTCACTTATACTTTCACTCTGCGCAAAGATGCCAAATGGTCCAACGGCGAACCGGTGACTGCTCAGGATTTTGAATATGCTTGGAAAAGAGTGCTTGATCCCAAAACGGCATCTGAGGCCTCTTTCCTGATGTTTTTTATCAAAAATGCCGAGCAATACAATGCCGGAGAGGCCAAAGTGGAGGAAGTGGGGATTCATGCCGAAGATGATTCCACGCTGGTGGTGGAATTGGAACAGCCCACTCCGTTTTTTGAAGGGTTGACGGCCTATACTCCCTTCGCTCCGGTTTACCGGAAGAGCGTGGAAGAAAATAAAAATCCCTTTGGCAGTGCCAAGAATTATGTCAGCAATGGTCCCTTTAAAATGACCCAATGGAAGCACGACGGACACATCAAAACCGAAAAAAACGAACATTATCGGGAAGCAGATCAGGTGAAACTGGCCGGACTAGAATGGTCGATGGTTGCCGAGGCTACCACAGCGTACCAGATGTTTAAACAAAAAGATCTTCACTTTGGGGAAGCCCCTGGTGAAATTCCACCTGAATTGACGGGAAAAGTGATTGAAAAGGGTGAAGCGAAAGTCTCCGATGATTCGGGACTGGAGTTTTATCGGTTCAACGTGAAAGAGGAGCCTTTCACCAACGCTAAGATCCGGAAAGCCTTCGCTCTGGCTGTGGACCGGAAAGCCATTGTGGAACAGGTCGTTCAGGGGGGGCAACAACCAGCCTACGCTTATGTAGCACCAGGGACGATGTCCGAATCGGGAGATTTTCGGGATCAAGGTGAGGATTACATCCAAGACGCCCAATGGGAAGAAGCCAAAAAACTGTTGGAAGAAGGAATGAAGGAAGAGGGATGGACGAAACTGCCACGGGTCACCATCTTGTTTAACAAAGATGAAAAGCATAAAAAAGTGGCGGAAACCATTCAGGAGATGTGGCGCAAACATCTGAATGCCAAAGTAGAGTTGCAAGCCCGGGAAGTGGGGGTCTATTTTGATGATCGGCGCAGCGGCAACTTCATCATCGCCCGCTCCAGTTTCCTTCCTGATTACAATGATCCCTACAACTATTTGGAAAGCTTCCAGTCGGATCACTCCATGAACCAGACCGGCTGGAAAGACAAGAAATATGACCAGTTAATTGAAAAAGCTCGTGGAGAGACTGAGGATGCTAAGCGGATGGAATATTTTCATCAAGCGGAGAAACGTCTCTTTGAAGAAATGCCGTTGTTTCCGATTTATTATTACAACAGTGTCGTCCTGAAACAGCCGAATGTGAAAAATATCCTGCGGCATACCGTGGGTCCCAACGATTATCGCTGGGTTGAAATTAAATAATAAAAAAACAAGCACCCGCATCTGGGTGCTTTTTCTCTTTAGTGGGTGGTCCCTTTGCGCCGGAGCAGATGCCAGATCAATGCGATTAGCAAGATCAAGGCCACGAGGGAGAGGCTGAGTGGGCCAAAATATTGTTCAATAAATACTACCGCTGCTTGCCCAAGCTGTGCAATGATCCAAGCGACCAGAAAAAAGCGGGCTCCTCTGCCTAGCAAGGACCATAGAACTACTTCTCGGATGCGAATATCACACATCCCGGATGCGATGGTAAACACTTTGAAGGGAATGGGAGTGAAGCCGGCGATTGCCAGGGAAAAACCGCCGAACTGATCAAAATAGGCCTCCACCTTTTCCACAGTCTGATGCTTGAAAAGGCGAAGCATCAAGGGCCGTCCCAATTTTCTCCCAATCCACCATCCCAGCAGAGCTCCTGCCACGGAGGAGAGGGTGGTGATCAGGGCGTACCACCAGACCCATTCGGGCTGGGCGATCCCCAGAGGGATGAGGATTACATCAGGAATCACAGGGAAAAATGAGGATTCAAAAAAGGACAAGATGGCTAGGCCCCAAGAGCCATAAGAGAGAAACCACTCCACCACTGCATGGATCCAATCAGACCACATGAGGTTTTTCCTCCCCGGAATTGATCGACCGCGTTATCTTTGCTTCTGAGGTGTTCCTGTAAAAACTGCCATCATACCCGCCCCTCCAAGACGCATACTAAGGGCAACCCGATGAGGGGAGGGTTGGATGTGAGTAAAAAGAAAAACCGCAACTATCGGGACCAACAGTTTCAACCAGGTCAAATGAGGGATGGTTCCGCTGACAAAGTGGAATTCGGCCGAGAGCCGGGAGCAGCCGCCGATGAGGTGGAATTTGGCCGGGAACCGGGAACAGCCGCCGATGAGGTGGAGTTCGGTCGCGAACCGGGAGCGGCTACCGATGAAGTGATCTTTGACGAAGTGACTCCCGGTGCCCCCAATGTCTTTGATGCAGTCGGGTATTCGGGGGCAGGAGACAACCAGGATGTGGAATTGGGTGAGGAGTCAGCGGATCGCAATCGGGACCGATTGCAGGATGAAGACCGTCCAGGAGCGCAGGATACGGAAACGGCTACCGAAGTCGCCCCAGTTGTCGATCGGGAATGGGAGCGGAATGAAGATCGCGCAGACAGGGAAGATGCCGGGAATGAAGCTGGGGATGAAGGAAGAGGTCTTGGAATCACCAGTATTATTCTATCGGTCTTATCCTTCTTTTTCGTTCCCTTCCTCCTGGGATCCGCAGGAATCATCTTAGGAGTGATTGCCGGTCGCAAGGGCAGTGCCATGGGCTGGTGGGCTGTCGGCCTCGGAGCGATTTCCGTGATTTTGACAGCATTTGTTGCACCGATTGCAGGCTTTTAACGATCAGGCTTCCCCTTAAAGGGAAGCCTGATCTTCTGGTATCAGGATCCGCTGGTCGCCTACTCGTCGGGTGATTCCCTTTTTATCCATCTGTTCCAACAAAGGGATCAGGTATTTTCGGGAAAGGCCGAAGCATTCCTTGGCCTGTTGCATGGATAGACTCCCTTCCTGATGGATCGTTTGGATCGTCAGGTTTACCGCAGAGTCATAAGCCTTTCGATGCATCAACAACTTCTCCGTCAGGGGCACAACAATCTCCTTCCGAATCAGATAACCCCGGATATCTTCACCGGATGTAGCGGGAATTCCGGATTCAGCAAACAAGGTCTCCCATTCAGTAGGAGTCCAGCCTTCCTGGTGTAGGCGATGGATCACTTGAGCCGTTGCCGCTTTCCATTGCTCGGGAAGATTCGGGGTGAAGGAAGGGAGAGCGATGTATTCATCCTGCTGATTCAATAGGCGTTGTCTTTCCCATCGGCCCAACAGTATGTTCACCTCTGGGGGATCGAGGGTCGGCAGAAACCGTGCGGACCATTCCGCCTTGGGAACACCAGGCCACATGGGATGTTCCTGGTGATAGGAGGTAAGCCAATCTTTCATCTCTTTCTCGACCCGAACCAGAGTGCTGGCAGAAACAAAGCCAGATGCTACGGGAAGGATCTGACCTGCCTTCTCTAACGCCTTCAATTCGCCGTGAAGGGCAACATCTCCTTCACCTGCTATCGATTGAATTTCTCGGAAAGTCAGCAGGAGAGTTCGATCCAGTGCCTGCAAAATTCGGGCGGACAAACCACCCTGCCAAATTTGGCGGATCTGTTCCGCGGCAGCAGGGGAGATCTTTCGCTTGACAGCTATTGCTTCTGCTACTTCGCCTCCTCCGATGGTGGTTGGCGGAGTAGGGCGACGCAAGATAAACCGGTCCCCGTGTGCCGCGACCACAGGTTCTCGTAATACCAAACTGGCATATATCTCTTCTCCGGGTTTCCACTCCTTGCGATCATAGAGGATCAACTTGGCGAAAACTTCCGAGGTTCCGATCATCAGGGTGACCCGACTCCGTTGACGTAAGCTGAAACCCAGATCCGGCAAGGAGCGCGCCCGAATATCGAGCCGGCGGGAAGGGGACCAGATTCCCGGTTGGCCGACGGTTTGGCCGCGGGAAACTTCTTCCCGGTGAATTCCGCTCAGATTAAGAGCGGCCCGCTGCCCAGCTGCCACCCTCGGCACGCTCTGGCTGTGAATCTGGGCTTGTCGCACTTTGACTCGCTTGCCGCCGGGTAAAACCTCCAGTTCTGCTCCCGGACCGGTGCTTCCGGACTGAACCGTTCCGGTGACCACGGTCCCCGCGCCTTGGATCATAAAGGATCGATCCACAGGAAGGCGGAAAGGGGCCTCGCTCTTTCGCTGCTTAATCCCTGGAAGTTTTGCATCCAGCACATGAAGCAGGCGATCAATACCTTCCCCAGTAGTAGAGGAAATACGCAGTAGGGGAGCTCCTTCCAAAAATGTATTTCGGGTGAGCTCACGCAGATCCTCTTCTATGATCGGCAACAGCTCCGGATCTGCCCGATCGATCTTGCTGAGGAGGAGTAATCCCTTCTTCGCCCCGAGAAGATCCAGGATGGATAGATGCTCCCGGGTTTGGGGCATCACCCCTTCATCAGCAGCCACCACCAACAGCACAAAATCGATTCCTGTCACCCCAGCCACCATTTGCCGGATCAACTTTTCATGGCCGGGTACATCGATGATCGAGACCGTTACTCCTGAGGGAAGCGTCAGTGGGGCAAAACCCGGCTCGATGGAGATCTTTCTTTCTTGTTCCTCTTTGAGCCGATCTGTATTCACACCGGTTAAGGCCTGGGTAAGCCTCGTTTTACCGTGATCGATGTGTCCCGCTGTCCCGATAACATATCGTTTCGCTTCCAAACCCATCCCCCCTTTCCCTAGAGCTGTCGGTTTGTGTTCATAGTATCATTTCATACGTTTCATTTCCCGCTGAAAGATAAAGAAAAAGTGCTTGTCAAAGACTCAACTTCATGATAATATATTACTTGTCTCGCAAAGAGATTCCAACCTATGCGGATGTAGTTCAATGGTAGAACACCAGCTTCCCAAGCTGGTAACGCGGGTTCGATTCCCGTCATCCGCTCCAAATCAGACCGTTGCCCTCAGTCAGGGGGGCAACGGTCTTGTCGTTTGAAATGAGGAGATGACGAGGAATGATTCACATTCGACCTGCGGAAATAGGTGATTAGATACAACCTCCATCGGATTTATTGGCCACTTTTACTGGCAACCAGCAGGTGATTTAAAATTATGAAAATTGTGGGTTCCAGGTGAAAGGGAGGTTGCGGAAAGCGAAATGGACGACGGATCAGGATATAATGGTAATGGGATTGTTGGGAGGACTGGGCAGAGCAAAATGACAGATGACATGGAAAGCACCCAGGGGTTGACACCTCCGGGTGCGCGGATTTATTTCCTAGAGTGCTCCGAATGAGATTCCCAGATCAATTCAGCAAAGGGTTTGCCCTTGTCACCGATATAAGCCCGCTCTACTTCTTGCCCGCTTTCATCCAGACGGCAAATATAGGGGCGGCGAGATTCATCCACCCGCAGGCATAATGGTTCTTCGGACCACTCCACATCTTTTGCATCACACTGGATCGATCCATCGGGTTCCCTCCGCCAGGGAAGATATCCCAGGCGACCGGGATGGAGGGCTTGTCCCTGCGTCTCCTTGACTAAGTCCCGTAGCGTTCCTTCCCGGAGATAGGCGCCTCCCTCTCGAGTTAGTTGCCACACTGACTGCAGTTTCTCCGCAATCCGGTATAAGGTTGGATACAGTTCCTCTGATGTTCCCATCTCTTTATACTCTCCTGTATCAATGAAGAAGAATTCAGTTTGGCGAGTCACTCAGGGGAGGATCCGCTTTAGTACAGGATATTTTCTCCATTTGTTCAGTTGTCGCCCGAGCTTGGGATAACGGGTTTCCAGTTTGATCACCAGCTGCTGGGCCCGGGGAGACGTTTTGGATAAAATCATCAGTCCAATCAAAATGAATAAAATCCCTTGTAAAAACGGAAGCACCAGTCCGAGGATACCTAATACGATGAAAAACCAACCTATGATCTGGCCCGCTAACCGTTTGATATTTTGTTTGTTCAAGGGGATCCTCTCTCTTTGCCTTAGAGTACTGTCAGGCGTATTATACCGTGATTTTAGCCTTTGATTCAAACGGAGAAGGGAAAGTATAAAGTATGGTATGATATGGGGCTTTGCCACGTATTCATAATAGTGGATGAATCCTTTGCGTATAGATGGATGCATCGGGGGGATGCGGATGATCATCGCAGTGGATTGTGGACGCAGCTACGTCAAAGTGATCACGGAAGGGAAATCCTTTTTGTTCCCCAGCAAAGTGAGCGGTTGGCGTAAACGGAACTACCGCCAGGAGTTGCCGGGGGATTTGGAGATGGAGTATCAAGGGCGGAGATGGTTTGTAGGAAAACTGGCGGAACGGGAAGGGGAGTTCACCCGTCAGGCGATGCAGGATTCCAAAGCGGTGGAAGAGACCTTGATCCTGACCTTGACGGCCCTTCATCAAGCCCATGCCCGGGGCCGGATCACCTTGATCACAGGCTTGCCCATCGGAAATTTTACAGATGTGGAACAAAAAGCGATCAAGCGATTGCTCGAGGGGCCGCATCGGGTCACGGTAAACGGTGTGGAACGTTCCTTTTATGTGGAAAACGTATACAGTACGATTGAAGGGGGCGGCGCTTTTTTCTCAGCACCGCGAATGGGGTTGGTCCGGATCATCGACATCGGTGCCAAAACAACCAATTATGCCACCTTTCGGGATAAGGTGTTTATTGACCGGGAATCAGGAACACTCCCGGTCGGCTGGGAGACGGTTAAGGTTTCCAATATCAAAGAGATGGCGGATTTGATCGCCGGGACCCTCTCCAAAACCTGGAGTAGCCGGGATGTTGTCATGTTGGTGGGGGGGATGGCTCGCAAGCTGGAACCCTACATCCGAGAGCATTTTCATCATGCTTTCGCAGTAGAAGATCCTCAGATGGCCAATGTTCGGGGATACTATGAAATCGGCAGGGCTCTTCTCTGATGGGTAAGAAAAAAGTTTATGGGGTGGTTTTTGATATGGCTGACCCCGTCGATTGCTCCCTTCTCGACCAAGTGGAAGAGAGCACGGAGGACTTCAGCCAATTGGTGAAATCCCTCCTCCGCAAATGGGCCCTTGATCGTGATTCATCATCAGGAGATGCCTCGGATGACGAGGGGGAAGCGATTCGCAAGAGTGGGTTACCCTTCGGATGAAAAAAGCCTCCCGGTTTTTTCGGGAGGCTTCCGTTATTTGGTGACGGCTGCTTTTTCCTTCATACTCAATACCCGGAATCCTTTCTCTTCTAGGCACTGGCGAATAGGATCACCGTGGGGGGTGGGGCTGACCTTGAGCAAAATCCGGCGGGCGGCGGCATCGCCGGCATCAAAGGTGACGACGCTGATAATATTTACATCAAAGGCACGTACCGCATCCAGAATCTGCTCTAATTCATGGGGGACGTCCATGACGACAGCCAGGAGAAACCGGATTCCAGGCAGAGCATGTCCGTACGTATCGGCAAGGGCGGCTTCAATATCACTGATCTTCACAATCCCGAGAAAAGTGAAGCCATCATCGGAGACAACGGGGACAAAGGGATGGCGGACGATGACCGGGAGCGTCTCCTCGAAATCATGACTAAGGGTGAGGGGGTTTATGGTGTGCAGGGCATCCTTCACTTTCATATGGCGCCAGTCCCCCTCGGACTGTTCCAAGGCTGACTTCAGCAAATGGCCGTAGCCGGTGATGCCCAGAAAATATCCTTTTTCATCCACCACGGGGATGGATTCCAAACCCCTTTCCGATAAAATGCGGACCAATTCCGAGGCTTCCGTCTCTGGGGTGACGGTGATGATGTCATCTTTTGGTGTGAGGCAGTTTCGGATAAACAGAAGAATTCACTCCCTTTTACGAAATAGAACCCTTCCAGTTTTATTCGTGATCAGCTTGGATTTCCCCTTTATCCGGGGATGTAATCTTTTGCCAAATCCAAGTCAACGGACGTCTTCATTTTTCACAACCTTTTGTTGACGGGAAGTCACTGGATTCATTAACATGGAAATTGAAAATGAATGAGCTCTCATTCAAATAGGTGTGAAGTTCATGAAATGAGATGGGTTCATTTCCGCTTTCAAGGATCGGAAGAAAGTCGGATCTCGGATTCACTCTATTCGAACTGATCGATGAAAAAAATGAGGAGTGTGGAAAATGAAGGGGAAAAGGATCATCATCACCGGGGGAACCAGCGGGATGGGAAAAGCGATGGCCACCCGATTCTGCCGGGAGGGCGCTCATGTGGTGGTTACAGGCCGGGATCCGGAAAAGCTGGAGAGAACCAAGGAAGAATTCGCCGGGTTGGAAGGCCGTGTTCTTCCAGTCCAGATGGATGTGCGTCAACGGGAACAGGTGGCGGAGACCGTGGCCAAGACCAAGGAAGCATTTGGCGGGATCGATGCTTTGGTTAACAATGCTGCCGGTAACTTTGTAGTTCCAGCGGAGGATCTCTCTCAGAATGGCTGGAATGCGGTCATCGACATCGTTCTCAACGGAACCTGGTACTGCACCCAAGCGGTGGCCAAGGAATGGATTGAACAGGGACAGCCCGGTTCTATCATCAATATGGTGGCCACCTATGCATGGACGGGAGCGGCGGGGGTAGTCCACTCTGCCTCCGCCAAGGCCGGAGTATTGGCGATGAGTCGTTCTCTCGCGGTGGAGTGGGGTGACAAATACGGGATTCGCATCAATTGCATTGCTCCAGGGCCTGTGGAAAACACCGGGGGTGTCGATAAACTGATCCTCAATGAAACGATGCACAAGCATGTACTTCGCAGTGTTCCTCTCCACCGTTTTGGCAAACTGGAGGAGATTGCCGGAGTGGCGGCCTTCCTTCTTTCTCCTGATGCTGGTTATATCAATGGAGAATGTATCACTATGGACGGCGGGCAATGGATGAATGGGGCGCGCTTTCTGTGAAGAAAAGATCGCTCGCGTGAACAGGCCAGCCTCTTGTGAGGCTGGTTCTCCGTTTTTATTTCGCGAACAAAAAACGCCGGAATCAGATACCCGGCGTTTTGCTTTTATGAGTTGGCGGGAACGTGTGGGAATCGAACCCACCGGAGACGTCACGCGCCTCCCGCACGGTTTTGAAGACCGGGGGGGACACCAGTGCCCCATCCGCTCCCACAGTTTCGGATATTATCTTATCATACTGGGGAGGATGGAGGCAGAGTTTTCATCAATTCAATGGAATGGACCTCGGCGGCACAATGAAACATACCCTTTTTAAGGGAAGTTGGATATAATGAGGGTGGCTTTGACAAGAGAGAGGGAGATGGATCTGGGAAGTGAGGGGGGTGATTTTTTTGCAACGGATCGGGGTCTGTGCAATACTTTTGTTTTTCTTTTTTTTCGTTTCCATGTCCGGTTTGAGCGCGGCGGAAAGCGAAGATTCGAGGCTATCTATACATACAGAACATCAGGTGCTCATCGCACCCCAAAAGGAGGAAAAATGGATTGGCGTACTGGAGAGGGAAGTGCTAGGGGTCCAGGTGCGGGCCAAATTGGTTACTGATGGGAAGGCCCAGGGCATTTGGAAGTTTAGCTATGCCTATCCCGAAAAGGTTCGCTTGTCCGAGGGGAGTGTCAAAACCGTCGTCCGCAGGGGGAATTTGGAGTCGAAAACCGGATCGGTTCAACTCCCGATCACTCGGCCCAATCCTTATCGGATCACGGTCCGTTTTGAGGGCCTAGTGGATGGGAAGCCGGTGACAACCAGTCAATTCTATTCTTTTGATATTCCCCGGATTCAGCAAAAAGCGGACAAACTGGGAAAAGACGACTCCACTGTAGTCCAGGCTCAGATGACTGGCAGGAAAGTGGAGGGACATTGGATGATGGCCGTAGCCCGGCCGGATAGTGAGATTTTGTATGTACATGAAGGAAAAAAACCTCGATTGCAGGTACAGTTGCCGCCGGGAGAGTATATCCTGAAGACCGTCTTTTACGGGAATGTGGATGGTCTTCGGATGGGCATGCAAGAGAGCAAAACCTTGAAAGTGAAGGAAAAGGATAGCAGTACCTATGTGATTCCTGGTAAAAACAATGAGCTTCGCACTTATGATCAGGCGATCCGTGCGATCAAAGGTATGCACCAGAGCGGCCGTCTGGCGGAGTCGGATCAAACCTATTCCGTCAAAGCGAAAGCATACAGCGGAGGGGTCTCCGTCCTGCTCGTCCTGCTTGGTCTGATGGTATACCGAAAAAAGAAGATGAGCTGATCCATCATGAAGAAGCCGCCATCCAGTTGGATGGCGGCTTCTTGTAGGTTGAATTGGATCAACGGATGAAGGAGCCGATGATGGGATAGTCGAACCGGCGGCCTTGCAAGGCGCGGATGATGCCAATGATCGGGCCGATGAAACCGATCAATACGAAAATGATCAAAAATGGAATCCCGATCAAAATAAAGGAGAGGAGGTAGGAGATAGAGACTAACAACCAGATTGCAAAGTGGAACACCAGAGCTTGTAGCGACAGGCGTTTCAAATCCTCTTCCTTGGTCAGTAACCAGACGATAAGCGGTACCAACACGGGTGCAAACCAAGTGCTGGCATGAACAAGAATCTTGATAATCTTCAACGAGATTCCTCCTTGAAAAACTTAAACGATGACTCTTCCTATCATACAAAAAACGATTTACAGATTCCACAGGAAGCTATGGTTGGGATTCCGCAAGCGCTCGGCGGACTCGTTGATCCGCCAGCCGCGTGGTTTCCGGTAGACGATAACGGGGAGAGCTTCAGAATCCAGTCCCGGGCTGTGGATCACACGGGATGCCAGTTCTTTTTGTAGGAGGAATGCTTCTCTGACATCCAAGTTCCATGGATGTTGTATCATCGGTTCCATAGTTTATTCCCCTTGTGAATTTTAAATGGTAGTGGATGCATGTATTTTCTCTGTCTGGAACAAATTAACACACAGTACAGTGTTTCTGGAAGGGGTACGTCTTTATGTCGATCTTTCGCAGGTTTCGCAGGCGAAAAAAACAAAAAACAGGGGTTGTTTCCCAGGGGATCGACAGCCAGGAGGAGAGTTTGAATACCTCGCTACATGCCGACTTCGAAAAAAATCGGCGTATTTTTCATGATCTGTTCACCGATTGCTATGATGTGATCTTCCACCCCTTTCGGGTCGGCGGCAAGGTTCAGGCGGAACTGATTTATATCCAAAACCTGTCCAATGTGGAGGAACTGAATGAGAATGTATTATCTCCTTTGATGCTGGAGATGACGAGTCCCAGGGACATTGAGACAGTTCTGCAAGATAGGCTTCCCGTCTCCTCAGCCAAACGGGTGAACACCTTCTCCGATTGTACTCGGGCGCTGACGACGGGGAATCCGATTCTGTTGATCAAAGGTGCTGACTGGGCTCTCGATCTGGGTATCCACAAATGGGAAAAGCGGGCGATCGACGAACCGGAAAATGAACCGGTGATCCGGGGGCCAAAAGAAGGATTTATCGAATCCCTGCAGACCAATACTTCCCTCTTGCGGCGTCGGATTCGCAGCCCCCAGCTGAAGTTGAAATCCCTTCATCTCGGTCGTTACACCGATACGGAAGTAGTGGTTGCTTATATCGAAGGAATCGTCAATCCGGACATTCTCGCTGAAGTGAACCGACGTTTGGAGCGGATCGATATCGACGGGTTGATGGACAGTGGATATATCGAAGAGTTGATCGAAGATCATCCCTTTTCGCCCTTTCCCCAGGTTTTCACGACGGAAAAAACCGATGCCGCCGCCGCTGGTCTGTTGCAGGGACGGATCGCCATCCTGGTGGACGGCTCCCCAGAGGTGTTGCTGGTCCCGGTCACCCTTCCCGGTATGCTACAAGCTGCGGAGGATTACTATAATCGCTACATACCCACCACGCTCATCCGGTGGCTCCGTTATCTGTTCTTTGTCGTTTCGATCTCCCTGCCCTCTTTTTATGTGGCAATGACCACTTTTCACCAGGAGGGGATTCCGACGGAGCAACTGATCAGCTTTGCTGCTGCCCGGGAGAGAATACCCGTCCCCAGTCTCGTGGAGGCTTTGATCATGGAGTTTGCTTTTGAAGCGCTCCGGGAAGCAGGATTGCGCCTGCCACGCATCGTCGGTTCCGCTGTGACCATCGTGGGTGCACTGGTGATCGGGGAGGCGGCGGTCTCCGCAGGGCTTGTCTCCGCCCCAATGGTGATCGTGGTAGCCACCACGGGAATCGCTTCCTTTACCGTCCCCCGTTATGCCCTAGGGCTGCCGATGCGGTTTCTCCGCTTTCCGTTGCTGATCGTGTCTGGAACGCTCGGCATGGTCGGGATGATTCTCGGATTGATCACCATCGTGGTTCACCTGTGCACGCTGCGTTCTTTTGGTGTGCCTTATCTGTCTCCCGTGGCACCGTACAAAAGGAAGAGTATCAAGGATGTCCTGTGGCGGGCTCCTTGGTGGAAAATGAACTGGCGACCCCAGGAGTTTCACACGCCGAATAGCCGAAGAAAGTCTCCAGCTCTAAAACCGGGTCCCGGCAGGGGAGGCGAAGGAGGCAATTCCAGATGATCGAGAAGGGACGCATCACTTCCGGCCAGATGGCCCTGATGATATTTGTAACCGTCGGTACGACGGGGGCACTCATTTCCTCCAATGCGACGGGAGTGTATGCCGGGCGGGACCTGTGGATTTCCGTTTTATGGGCCTCCCTGTACGGGTTTGTCGCAGTCGGGTTGGCGATCCGCCTTCATCGCATCTATCCGGGGGAAAACATCATCCAATACAGCCCACGCATACTGGGTTTCCTGCCAGGAAAAGTAATGGGATTTATTTACCTGTTTTCCTATCTGTTTTTAGTGGCAATTACTTTGCGGGCATACAGCGAATTTGTCAAAGCGATCTTTCTCCCGCAAACCCCGCTGGAGGTGATCATCGGGAGCATGATGCTCGTAGCCGCCTTTGCCGTGAAGGGCGGGGTGGAAGTGATTGCCCGTGTAACCCAGGTGTTGATTCCGCCGGCATTAATTGTTTACTTGGCTACCATACTCTTGACGATACAGTCCTGGGATGTGCAACAACTGTTTCCCATCCTGGAAAATGGGATCGCTCCTTCCTTGAAAGGGAGTATGGTGACCGGCATCTGGTTCAGTGAATTTTTCACGATCACATTTCTCCTCCCATTTGTAGCCGATCGCTCCAAGGAAGTGCGGCGAAGCATGATGTCTGTGATCAGTGTGATGTTGATGTTAATCTATATCAATCTGATCTGTCTATTCGTGTTTGGCATAGAGTATCTGGTGATGCTCTACCCACTGTTTGAAGCGACCCGCTATATCAGCTATGCCCAGTTCTTCGAACATTTGGATGCAGTAATGTTGATGCTGTGGATGCCTGGCATCTTTATCAAAGTGTGCCTGATTCATTACGTGGTGGTGCTGGGAACATCCCAGTGGCTGAACCTGCGTGATTACCGCCCCTTCTCGCTCCCACTGGCTTTTCTGGCGGCAGGACTCAGTCTCTGGGTGGTTCCCTCCTCCCAGGAGCTGTTCAGAGCCACCTCCACAGTCTACTCCTTGTATTTCCCAGGAACATATGTCCTGCTCCCTCTGTTGTTATGGTTGATTGCGAAATGGCGGAACCGGGGTTTACGAAAGAGGGTGGTAGCCCAGTGAACAGAAAGGGCATCTGTCTGATTCACTGCTTGATCCTCCTCTCCCTCCTCACCGGCTGTTGGGATAGGCAGGAATTGAATCAATTGGCCATCATCAGCGCGCTTGGAATCGATCAAACCCAGGATGGGAAGATCATAGTGTACACCCAAGAGATCAACCCCCAGACCGTGGGAGGAGGGGGAACAGAGTCGACAGGTGGGGGGAGTGGGGGGCAGAAGACACTTCTCCGGATGGAAACAGGGGGGACGGTGGCGGATGCTCTGTTCAAATTACAGAGCAAGGTGGGACGTAAATTGTTTTGGGGGCAAACGATGCTGGTGGTGTTTGGTGAGGGGATCGTCCGCAAAGGAATTCAACCCCAAGTCGATTTTCTCATGCGCCACCCGCAAATGCGGTTGCGGGCCAATGTCTTTGTCAGTAAAGATCCGGGTGCGGTTCTGGAGATTCAATCTCCCGTGGAAACCTCCTCGGCGCAGACGCTCCGAAACATGGTAGAGTTACGGCGGAGGAAGGCGATGGATATCAGAGAGTTGGCAATGACGATGGTCGACGATGCACAGGCGGCGATCATTCCCCATATCCAACCCACCAGTAAAAAGATCCCGTTTATATACGAATCGGTGGTGATTAAGGAAGGGAAGTGGGCTGGTAAACTGAACCGGTTAACTACTGAGGGGGTTCTATGGCATCGTAATGAAATGAAAAATGGATCCGTATCCCTGAATTTACCCGGGAGCCAGGGAGGTGCCGCAGGGGTAAGAATCGACAATTCCCATGTGGAAATGATTCCCAAGATCGAGCAGGGTGAATGGTCGATGACTGTTCGGATCCACGTGGAGGATGACATTGAGGTGAATGAGACCGTTTTGTCCATGAAGAATCCCCGGTTCACGCAGATCATTGAAGAGGCGGCGGAAAAAAAGATCTATGCACAGGCGCAGAAGATGTTGCAGAGAGTGCAACATGATCTAAGGGCGGATATCCTGGGATTTGCTGAAGCTTTTCACCGCAAGTATCCAAGGGAGTGGGAACAGGTGAAGGATCGGTGGGATCAGGTATTTCCCCGAGTAAAGGTGAATCTGCAGGTAAAGGTGGATGTCGAGAGGGTCGGGTTGACCACCTGGCCCGCCGGCCTGCCTTTGGACAAGGTGAAAAAGAAATGAAAGGCTTGATCCTGCTCGGCATCACTGTGATCGCACTTTTCATCGGCGGGTATGAATGGTGGTCGATCCATACGGGGAGACGGAAGGAAAAAGTGATCCTCATTCTCATGCTGACACTGGGATGGGTGTTGGCAGGGCTTCTCCTCTATTTTCCCGATCTTCCCGGTCCCGGTAATTTATTAGAAAAAATACTCAGCCCTTTGATACGATGGATGGAGGGGAGGAGTGGGCTCGGGTTTTGACCAGGTCAGAGACGTTGCCGTATTTTCGTTGAGAATAGACACCCCAAGGGAAAACAAATCAATCTCCCCGCCATTTCTGATATAATGAAGGAGGCTTGTCAAAAATGAAGCCGGAGAGTTCGAAACGCCCACCTCTCCGAAAACAAAACTAGGGAACGCGCGATCTGATTCCGTTTGACCATGGATCAGACTTTCCACCCCTGCGGCGTTCTGCGGGGGTTTTTCTATGGAGGCGGATCGTGCGTTGAAAAAAGGGGAAGTTTCATGGATCGTGAAGAGCTTTGGTTTGTGGTGCGGGTCGGGTTGGTGATCGGAATGTACCGGCCGCTGTGCGAGTCTACGCCTTGATATTTGTCTGTACCGACGTGGTGGCGGAAGTCTGGCAAGGGAGAATCACCGATGATTGAAGGAGGAGAGTCCTCATGGGTAAAGTGACAGTGGATCATAGCAAGTACCAAGACATTCGATTTGACACTCAGGATGAGTCGGTAATCTTGACGGAGATCCTGGAGACGATTCCATACGAATATCCGGGGAAAGAGGTGGAGGTGGAGATTCCGACGGCGGAGTTCACCTCGGTCTGCCCCTGGTCGGGACTGCCGGATTTTGCAGAGATCAAGATCACCTTTGTGCCGGACCACCATCTGATCGAGATGAAGTCATTGAAGTATTACCTCACTTCCTATCGGAATGTAGGTATCTACCAGGAGCATGCCACCCGTCGGATTTTGGAGGAACTGGTGGCAGTGGCAAAACCGAAGCGGATGAGAGTGGAAGCCCTCTGGAATCCCCGGGGCGGCTTGGGGACGCGCGTGGTGGCGGAATTCCCGGAAAAATCATAGAGAAGCCGGCCGGGCTGTTTGAGCCCGGTTTTCTTTGTTCGAAACAAATTTTGCTTGGAAGTGGGGGCGGGGTGAGCATCCGCCAGTTCAGGGTAGAACTGGGATTTCTGTTGGCAGTGGGGTTGTTCGCCGCCTGGCGTTCGGTGCAGGCTACAATCTTTCCCAGGCAAAATGAGAGGATTCTGGGGGAAGCGGAAGACCTTCTCGGGGTGGGATTCATCCGGAACCTGCCGTGTTGACGAAGGACTGACTTAAAGCGAATGCTGGATCAGGGGAAATCGGGTTTCCCAATCTGTCGGGATCTCCTCTGCACCGAATGCGAGGGAGCCTGGTGATTGAACAAGAGATTCAAAAAACCATCCAGGCTCCCAATTCCAGAGGGTCACCGTTCAGGGTCAAAAGAACCGTTTTTTCCAGAAGATGAGGGCAGTCAGAAAGGAGAGGAGCAGGGAGAGAAATAGAATGGCGGCGAAGGCTTGCGGATTCTCCTGAAAAGGCAGGGGGACGTTCATCCCGTACAGACTGGCCAACATGATGGGGACGGACAGGATGATGGTGATGGAGGTGAGAGCTTTCATCACATTGTTCTGGTTGTTGGAGATGACCGATGCGAAGGCGTCCATCATTCCGCTCAGGATGGAGCTGTAGATCTGACTCATCTCCAGAGCTTGCTTGATCTCGATCAGAGTGTCTTCCAACAGGTCTTCATCCTCTTTGAACATGGGGAGATAGCGGTTGCGAAGCAATTTTTCCATGACCAGGTTGTTGCTGTTCAGAGAGGTCATGAAATAGACGAGACTTTTCTCCAGACTGAGCAGAGTGAACAGTTCCTTATTCTTCAAGGATTGTTGCAACTCCTTTTCGATGTCATCGGTCTTTTGATTGATCCTTTTGAGATCCTCCAGGTAATAGAGGGCCATGCGGCGAAGGAGTTGCAACACAAACCGGGTCTTCTTGTACGTGAAAAATTCCCGGACACGCCCTTGGATGAAGTCCTGTAGGATGGGGTTATCCCGTAGACAGACCGTGATGAATACCTCTTCGTGCACCACCATCCCCAGGGGAATCGTCCCGTAACGTTCCTCGGGAGAGTCCGTCTCCCGATCGATGGGGATGTCCACGATGACCAGAAGCGCCTCCCCTTCCCGTTCAATGCGGGATCGTTCGTTGATATCCAGCGGGTCCCGGATCACATGAGGCGGCAGCTTCCACTCTTCGATCACCTGCCGGATCTCTTCTTCCGTGGGGTCGATCAGGGAGATCCAGCAACCTCCCCCTGCTTTTCGCACCTCCGTCAGCCTACCGCCGGACTCCGTCCGATACATCTGCAACATGAAATCACCCCCTTCCCGCATAGGATGCAACGGTCGGGGGTGGTTCATGCAGTGGACACTCCTTCTGAGCACAGATGTGAGGGGCCTTTTGCATGTTCAGTCCTGGGGATCCGCAAACTTGGCGATATAGCCTTCCACCCACAGGTGGATCGCATCCTCAACCAGCTCGGACTTGGTCGCCGGTTGTCCCTCGGGTAGCTCGTGTCGATTGCTGTGCCGGAGGATGCTCTCCAGTTTATCGTCTAGCTCCCTGGAGATTTCGACAGTGATTTGCCGGGTTCCGTTTTTCACGGTCATGCCTCCGTTCCATTGGGATTCCTGGCACTTAGTCTGCTCCCATCCCGGTAAAAAGAATCCGCCAGGGGGATCCTTCTCGATCCTGGTGCGGTTCCCCTTCTACAAGTCGTACTAAGGAGACGGAGCAAAGAAGTTGAAAAGTTTGCTTCGCTCATCATATGGATCCAGGGCTGTTGATAACCAGAAAATGGGTAGCGGAAGGGAGTCGTGTGCTGCCAAAGCGACCTTTGCACCATAGGTACTACAATTTGAAGTTAAGGATGCGTCACAGGCACTACAATCTCGATGGGCTGAAGCCCTGGAATAAAGGTAGCCATCCTACCCAGCGGAGAATCTGAAGGGAGGGCGTTTAGGGGCAACCTCTTCCCTGTGTTGCTTCCGTAAGGCTTTGCCCCTGCCCGATGGTCAGATTTGGAGCGGCCAGTTTTCACTTCCTTGCCGGATGGCAACCGGAGCGCTAATCAACACGCCTCATATGGATCACCAAAATAACGGGTGTTGGAAAGCCAAAAAGGGTGGATAGTCTTTGATTGTCACCAAGGAAGGGATCCGTCGTCGGGGTGGTCTTTTGATCTCAGTTTCTGGCTGGCTTCCAGCAGTTTTTGTCTGGCCTTCTCTTGTTCCCGTTCCATCGCGTCGATGCCCAGATGGATTACTTTTTCAGTCACCTTCAGGATTTCCCGCTCGCTGTATCCCAGTTCTTTCATTGCTTTTTTGACGTACTCCATCACCTGGGTGGTTCTCATGGGCTCACCTCCCTATCCATCCATTTTTCTGAAACCGTTATCTTCATTATACTGGCTGGTCCGGATTTTTTCCTTCACGAAAAAGATCTCGGAAAGTATTTCAAAGGGATACAGGCTCCTCGTGGGTCTCATCATCTGCAGGTTCTTCCTCCATAGAACGAAGGATATGTTAAACTGAAGCGGGCGACATCTGCCCGTAAAAGAGTGTCGGAAACCCACCACTCTTTAAAAAATACTAGGGGACTGAAAAGCATACCCATCACCTCCATGGATCGTGAGCAGTTGAGCCTGGAGGTCTTTTCCACGTCCCCCTTGAATCGAAAGGGGTTTTTTTATGGAATTTAGAATACCCGATCAGGTGGAACGGTTGGGAGTGGACATCGAGCGGCACGAGCTCCGCTATCATCGGAAGCGAGTGGCTGTCACCCGGGAGTTCACTTTTGATGCCGCCCACCATTTACATCTCTATGAAGGAAAATGTAAGAACCTTCATGGTCACACCTACCGGCTGGTGATCACCGTTAGCGGGTTTGTGGACGAAATCGGGATTGCTGTCGATTTCGGGGAAATTAAAAGGATATACAAGGAGGAAATCGAAGCGCGGCTGGATCACCGATATCTGAATGAAGTCCTCCCCAACATGAACACCTCCGCAGAAAATATGATTGTTTGGATCTGGGAGGCGTTGGATGGGCGGCTAGCGCAGGAGGGATGGAAAAAACGGGGGTGCCGTCTGGAAGAGTTGGTCCTCTATGAAACACCTACCAGCCGGGCTACGATGAAAAGAGAGTGGATGGAAGCGGGGGATTCCGATGAGTAATTGGGAACTGCCGCCATCAGCAGAATATCGGGCTTGGAAACTACCGATGGTGGAGATCTTCGAAACGGTGGAAGGAGAAGGATCGGCGGCAGGCTATCCCACCGTTTTTATCCGGGTGTTTCACTGTAATCTCCGCTGTACTTGGTGTGACACTCCCTACAGCTATGCCCCCGCCCGACCGGAGTTTGAGGCGAGGATTGCAGAGATTTTGGAGCAAGTGCAGCGCTTTTCAAGCCGGAGGATCTGTCTAACAGGGGGAGAGCCGCTGATGCACCGTGAGAAATCCGCTGCCTTGTTGGCTGCCCTCGCTGATCTGGATCAGGTGGAGGATATCCATGTGGAGACCAATGGGGCGATTGATTTGGCTCCCTTCCACCGGCTTCGCAGGGAGGAAGAGAAGCGGCGGAAAAAAATCCGTTTCATCATGGATTACAAGTTGCCTGCTTCTGGAGAGGAGCACCGCATGGTGCGAGACAATTTCCAGGTGTTGACGGAATCAGATGAGGTCAAGTTTGTCATCGGAGGCGCAGAGGATTTCCGGGCTGCGGTTCGTGTGGTACAAGAGCGCCACCAGGAAGGGCAGATTCTCTTCAGTCCGGTGTTTGAAACATTGCCTCCGCGAAAGCTGGTGGAATGGGTGCTGGCGGAGCCTTTGCCCCAGGTGAAAGTCAGCCTACAACTTCATAAGTGGATCTGGGATCCGGCAGAAAGGGGAGTCTGAGTATATGGCTAAAAAAGCGGTGGTGGTATTGAGCGGAGGCTTGGACAGTACGACCTGCATGGGGTTGGCACGGGAGGCGGGTTACGACCTGTATCCCCTCACCTTTCATTATGGGCAACGTCACGACCGTGAGGTGGAATATGCCCGGAAAGTGGCGAAGTATTTCGAGGTGAAGGAACATCGGGTGGTGGACATGGGTTTTCTGCGTCAGATCGGCGGGAGTGCGCTGACCGATGACAAGATGGAAGTGCCTGTCCCTGATGACTCAGGAGAAGAGATTCCCTCCACTTATGTCCCAGCCCGCAACCTGATTTTTCTCTCCCTGGCTACCGCCTACGCGGAAGTCATCGGTGCTGTAAAAGTCTATATCGGTGTGTCGGCAGTGGATTACAGCGGCTATCCTGATTGTAGGCCGGAATTCATCCAGAGTATGGAGGAGACGATTCGCCAGGGGACGAAAGCCGGGGTGAACGGAAATCCCATTCACCTGGAAGCTCCTTTACTCCATCTATCTAAAGGGGAAACAATTCGGGAAGGTCTGCGCTTGGGAGTTCCTTACCACTTGACCACCTCTTGCTATCGGGGGGGTGAAACGGCTTGCGGTCTCTGTGACAGCTGTCGTCTGCGACTGAAAGGTTTTCGCGAGGCTGGAGCCGAGGACCCGATCCCCTATGCAGAACACTTGGAAGTGAGAAGAGATTCGTAACATCCCTCGAATCTTGCTTGATCGAAACATCGATCTAAACCCGGTACCCTGTCTCCATGGGGCCGGGTTTTCTATACGCCGCTAAAATGAAGGTGGGATTCCGCCAAATATCTCGGTAATCTGTGCATATGTAAAGATGACCGAAACCGAAGAGTGAAATTCATGGAAAAAAGGAGGGATTCATACGATATTCATAGGGGCGATGCGGAGGCTTTTGAAGTTAGGATATATATTTAAAAATATGCAGGCGTGTTGATTAGCCATATTTTGGGTGGGGAGATCGTGTTCACCCACGCGACCGTTGCCATCCGGCAAGGAAGTGAAAACTGGCCGCTCCA
>NZ_JBNPXF010000029.1:0-40512 GCF_050433445.1 Kroppenstedtia sanguinis
AGTCCTGCAAAAAAGGACGAACAGGAACCAACTGATTCCCCATTCGTCCCAAACTGTTATGACGCCTCACCCTTATACAACGTCACCCCTTTTTCCTGACAAAACCGATCCACATCTTTCTCAAAGGTGCACAGAAATTCCCGAGTGTTCACTTTGCTTCGAGTCAGTTCCCGGTCATAGAAGCGAACCCGGACCTTGCCATCCGCCATCTCCTGTACCGCATCCGCTCCTAGGCGATCCTGCAAATAATCGATCACCCATTCCGTCGGTACATGGGCTTCAAACTCCTCCACCAACCGGGCCACTTCGTCTTTGGTCTTCAGTGTATAAAGCGAATCCTCCACCCGTTCATACAGCGGACGGGGACGATACAGATAGGCGGGATGACCCATGAAGGCAGTTAAATTGCGATCCGGCATCCACAATTCTTCTATGGCGGGCAGACCAGCCACATCGGTGAATACTTCCATCAGCTCCTGGGTTCTCCGTTCATTTAGAACGGGATCGTTGGTTTGAAAATATTTCAAGTCATCGTATTCTTCGACTCTTAACATTCCATCATTAACATCCAAACGATTGACATAGATTTCTTCTGTCACATTAGGATTAAAGAACGTAACATCGAATAATTCGTAGCGCTCCCGATCACTTAAAACTTCTTTTCGAACGGTATCGAAGGAATCGACATCTTTCAACCCTTCATCATAGCTAAATAAAGCTCCCCTTAGCCATTCCACCTGACCCCAATGCTTCATCAGGATTTCTGTTACATTTAATCCTATATGCATATAATCTTGCTTCAGATAGGAACCCCAGTAGGAAAACATCAGCCACCTTTGGATCTCTTCCATAATCCTTACCCTCCCCAGTCGATTCGGCGATATTTCACTGTGATACGGAGCTGCTCTTCAAAAGCTTTCTTCATTTTCTCCAATGCTTCTTCAGATGCCCACTTCGGCACTTTCAGCATATACTCCACCTTCGCATCAGAATGAGTGATGCCCAACTCCTTGGCAGAGGAAATCTTGTCCAGATTGTCGAGGAGATAATTTATCGATGCCTGATGCTTCTTAAATTGAATATAGCGTATCTGCCTTGCATCAGTATTTGCCGGAATACCTTCTCTTGTGAATTTTTTTGGATTCTCCTTCGCCATTTCTGCTAATCGCTCAAAATCCTTTTTTGAATACATTTTCGCTTCTTCCACGATGGTAATCTTTCCATCTTTGACCACTATATCATCTGGAATCCCGAAGGTGGTTTTTCGTCCGGGATCCTCTTTATAAGCCTGATCCAAAACGCTTTTAAACAAACTCTTGGTTTTGCTTGTCCCTAAGCTTCCTGGCAGGGGATCTTCTTCTTCAAAACGTTCCCAGCCCGTCTTCTTTTTCTCGGGCTCTTTTCCTTCTCCTCCCGGTCCGTTGGAAGCTCCGCTCCCGCGGGCTTGCCTCACATCGGGCTCGTTCCAATCTACTCTCGCGCCGGTGCCCGCCTCTTGCATGGAGTGCCCTGGCATCCATCTCCGTGCCCAGCGCTGGAGGGTGGTTTTTCCTCGGTGGATCAGCTCATCCACCACCCGGAGGACTGGAACGCGACGGGCGAGTTGATCCGCTGCCACAGCCAACATGAGGACTCCGGCTTCCTGGGGTGGGCGCCGGAGCAGCTCCTTTCCCCACTGTTTCAAGGTTCCCACCGGATCTTTCAGGAAAGCCTTTGTCGGCTCCGGGTTTTGCAGGATGTCGTTGGCGGTGAGTGCGGCACCGAGAGCGGTGAATCCTCCGGCGAGGAAACCGCCTCCCGTCGCTACCGTCAGGATCCCGCCCAGTACGGTGACGGTGGTGATGACTCCTGCCTTTTCCCAACCCTTCAGCCCTTGCCACCAGTCTGCCAAGCGATCCAGCAATCCTGTGAAATAGGCTTCCGGGCCATCGGACAAGATCCACACATCGGCGGAGAGCCCGAGGAACAGGAGCCCCACCGCCAAGGCACTCCCCAGAATCAAGAAACGCCGGTGTAGGGTCTGATGCAGGGTTTCCTGTTCCATCCCTCGATGCGCCTCAGGGGGGGCCAGCAACGTGAAGCCGAGGCGCCTTCGTTCCCGGGTGAATAAGAGCATGTGGCCCCATACCTGGCGCCCCCGAGGAATCGTCTGCAAAATCGTCAACAGCTCGGTCAAGGGTTCCAAGCGGTGTTCACCAGGGAGGCGAGGAAGCCTTTCTCTCACCCGGTTCAACCTGCGGTAGTCCAGCCCGATGGCCAACAGAAAAGCCGCCACGAAGACCCATTTCAAGAAGTGCCCCTGTCCGGTCAGTCCATACAGCAACTCCGCCAGTAAAGGCATCCCGTCACTGTGAGCATTCCAAGCCCCATGGTCAAATACCGCCCAAGAAAAGATCGCCAAGGGGAGGAGGAAGGCCTTCTTTCCCCACCGCTTCTGCAAATGAATCCCCAGTCCGATCGCCAAGGTGACAAACCCGCTCCAGATCCCATGTCCGGAAGAGAAAGCGTGACTGCTTTCAAAGGAGCCGGGAAACAGGGTGAAGATTTCCCAATTTTGCTCGGTGTCGGACAATAACTCCGACAGAAAGCCCCAGAATCCGCTTCCGGAATCTGCCGTCACCCAACGCCGTAGCATCTCTTCCATAAAGTCGAACCCGACCCCAACCGCCGCGCCGGCCAGCAGATAGTCGGTGAGACTGAAGTGTTGCGTACGCCGGGTCCACAGGAAGAGGAGAAAGAAGGGGATCAGCTTCACCGTCTCCTCGATGAAGGGCCCCAACACTTCACTGCTCCAGTCCGCCCCCACGGAAAGAGCTCCCTGAGCGAACAGGCCGTGAATAAAGTAGAGGATCAAGGCTGATAAAGGGGCGGTCAGCCAAGCCCCCACCGCAAAAAAACGGGCGGTCCCCGTCCAGGTCATCGTCTTGCTGCGGGCGAGGAACCAAAATTGCCACAACAGGTAATAGCTCCATAAAAACTGAACCAAGGCCTGCCTCGCTTGCGGGATGAAGATCCAGGCGAGGAGGGCGAGGGGAATCAGGATCCAAGCCAACAGGATGTAGGCTTTTCTTCCCCAGTGAAGCAGTTGGTGATGGTCTTTTCTCCAGCGTTGCCAACGTTGCTCCCCATATTGCAGGCAAGTGGTTCCCCACTGCCGCATCGTTTCAAGCAAGTACACCCCTCCTGTTCTGAAATTGATTCTATCGGAAATGGGGGAATTTTTCTACAAAAAATGCCCTCCGGTTCGGGGTTGAGAAAAGACTGAAAGGAAGGTACGATTTTCTGGAAAGAGACTTGACGACTCCGCAGGAGGGGAAAGATTCAGTGACATCTGTTAAGAAATCGATCGACATCCGTAGGTATATGGAGATCCGTTCCGCTTTCAGTCCTTCTTTTGCCCCTGATGACCAGGGGATGTACTTTCTGTCCACGATGAGCGGCACTACCCAGGTATGGAAACAGGACGTGGAGCACCCGTGGCCAAGACAGATCACTTTTTTCCCAGATGGGGTGATGGGAGTCAGCACCTCTCCCCAGGAAGATCGCATCTTGGTCAGTGCAGACCAGGGCGGAAACGAGCGAGCCCAACTCTTTCTGATGGACGGGGACGGTTTGGAAATGAAGGATATATCCCAGGACCCGGACCACATCTATGCTTTTGGTGCCTGGTCTCCTGACGGAAACAGCCTCACATACGCTTCCAACCGGCGTAATGGAAAGAACTTCGACGTATACCTGTATGAGCTGAAGACAGACAGTCACCGGCTCCTACACCAGAGTGACCACACCAACTATGCTGGCCGCTTCAGTCCCGATGGGAAAAAAATTCTCTTTTCCCGGGTATACAACAATATGGACAACGACCTTTGTCTCCTGGACCTCGACACTGGAAACACCCGCTGGCTCACGCCTCACAAAGGGGAGGCTGTTTTTGCCGGAGCCCGTTTTTCCCCTGATGGGGATAGTCTGTTTCTCCTGTCCGACTGGGAGAGTGAATTTACGCGTGTGGTCCGAGTCGATCTGAACACTTTGGACTGGACCTGGTTGACAGAGGATCAATGGGATGCGGAAGGCCTCTCCCTGTCTCCCGACGGTGGCTTCCTCGCTTTCACTCAAAATGAAGGTGGTAACTCCCGTTTGAAGATCCTGGATCTGGACGCCTCTCGCTCTCTGAAGCTGCCGGAACTGCCCCAGGGGGTAATTCTGGGAACGACATGGAGCTGGCAGGGAAACCGGTTGGCCTTCACCTTGAACAGCCCCCGCCATGGAACGGAGATCTGGCAGATCCAGCTGGAGAAATCCAATCCCGAGCGAATCACTTATGCTTCCATCTCCGGGGTTCCCCAAAACACCTTGATCGCACCGCAGGAGATCACCTACCCCTCCTTTGACGGACTAAAGATTCCCGCCTTCTATTATCGCCCCCCGGATCAGAAGGGTCCCTATCCCGTCATCGTGTGGGTCCATGGGGGACCCGAGTCCCAGAGCCGAAACAACTTCAACCCATTGATCCAATTTTTCCTGCAACGGGGGATGGCCGTCTTGGTCCCCAATGTCCGGGGTAGCTCCGGATACGGCCGCACCTATGTCCATCTCGATGATGTTCGCAAGCGAATGGATTCCGTCACCGATCTGGCCCAGTGCGTCGATTGGCTGAAAAAACACGGCAATGCGCGGGAGGATGCCATCGCTGTCATGGGAGGAAGCTACGGCGGATTCATGGTGTTAGCGGCTTTGACCCATCATCCCGATCTGTGGGCCGCCGGGGTGGATATCGTGGGGATCGCCAACCTCCGCAAAACACCAGCCCCTACCGCCGCCACCTGCGAGAATCGGAGTACGGCACTATCGAGGATGACGGTGATTTCTTCGATCAGGTCTCCCCGATTCACCATGTAGACAACATCCGAGCCCCTCTCTTCGTCGTCCACGGCGCCAACGATCCCCGTGTCCCCATATCCGAAGCGGAACAGATCGTCGACGCCCTCAAAAAACGCAACCACCCGGTGGAGTACCTCCGCTACGAAGACGAAGGCCACGGCCTCGCCAAACTAGAAAACCGCGTCCACGCCTACAGCGCCATCGCGGAATCCTTGGAGAAGTGGTTGATGAAGAAGTGAATATAGAGTGATCAAAGGGCTGCCTAATTGGCAGCCCTTTGGCCAATCTCCACTTTAACCATTACCAACCCAGACGTTCAACCAAAAATAAGGGCTTCCTCTCATACTGAGGGATCCACATGATAAAACCCCTTCTCGATCTCCTCCGCCTTCATTACTTCTCTGCCAAAGGCCGGTTGTAATTGGAGGCTGTATATAATGGGAAAACGGGCCAGGATTTCTTCGTCTTTATGGGCGGTCAGACAGATGAGCTGGATCGCATTTTGTTCGGCAATCCGAAATACCGTCTCCAAAATGTGAGGAGATGAAGCTTTTCCAAAGGGATTATCAGCGATAATCGTTTTATGGGCGCGGGGATTTCCGGTGGTTTGCCGGCGAATATAACTGATCAACACCATAAACATGGTCATGTAAATGCTGTAGTTTTCTCCACCGGACCAGCGGGCCACTTCATCCCAGGGGGCGTATTCCGTTCGGGACCGACGGGCGATCGATTCTTTTCTCGGTTTATAAACGGTGACCTGGCAATTTTCCAAGGGTGTCAGCAGGTGAAGGAGGTTACGGGTCCGCAATTTTTCTTCCATCCGGAGGTTCAGTTGGTCATCCTCCATTCCCTCCGCACTCCATTGTTGCAGATCCTTCAATGCTTTTTCCAGGTAGAGGGACATCTTCTCCTGTCCTTCCTCTTCCTCCCAGGACGGCCAGTCAATCCGGATGACTTGCAAGGTCCGATCGTACATTTCCACCCGTGCACTTTTAGGTATTTCTAATATACTGTCATGGATAGTTTTGGCACGTTGTAGACAGAGCTGGACCAAATGGTGATGATTTTTCTCACTCTCTTCCAAAGTACGTTGAAATTCCTTTTCGTAATGATCCAAGGCCTCATAAATCCGCACAAAATGAGTCTCCACAAAATCAAAATCATAGAGTCGCCCATCCGCATGGATTTCGCGCATCACCCGGACAAACTGATGCAACTTGGGATTGTTCCGCTCCTGGAGCTGCTGAGTAAAGCGCTGAAATTCCTGTTCCAGAACACGCTTTTGCTCTTTTATTCTTTTTCCGTTCTCCTGCCACTCCTTCATTCCATTCTGCACTGATTCTCGTGGAGTCAGATGTAATGACTCCCATTCGGCATCCGTCAACGACAATATTTCTTCGCCTGTTTCATCTGCTGGCAGCTCTTCCAAGCGACTGGATCGTTGGTCACTGATGCGCTCCGCCAGTTCCCGATATTCGTTTTGCCGTCGCTGTTCCCCATCCAGAAGTTCCACCAGATCCGTCCGTTCCTTGTTCACATCTGTCAATTCTTTTTGGAAACCGCTGTATTGGTGATCATGACGTTCCGGTGAATAGTCCGGGAAAGGCTCCCGACCATGATCGTTCATGACGCGCTTCCGACACTCCTCACAGCCCCCGTGCCATCGGCTCACTCTCCTTTGCCATTGGTTCCAACGCTCAACGGCAACTTTCTCCGCTTCTTTAGCCTCGTGAACCCGTTGTTCCCCCTCTTCCAACTCATTCCGGGTGATTTCCCGCCGGTGTTCCCGCAACCATTCATCCGAGAAATGGAGCTGTTTGATTTTATAGAGTGCTTCCTCCCTCAGCTTTTCCTCTTTCTCGATCAGTCTCTTCAAAAAGGTGACATCGGTATCTTGTTTTTTGATTAAGGACTCTTCCGTTTCAACATCTGCTTTGCACTGGAAATACTCTTTATCTGTCGGCTCCGCTTCCACTTCATGCAAACGGAAACGCCGCTCCTCATCGACCAGTTTTCCAATCACTTCCACACAATCCCGCAGCCTCTGCCTGCCCTCCTCCTGCTGGTTCCGGATCTTCTCCAACTCGTTTTCCAATCGCTCCATCCTTTGATTCAATTCCTCTTTTTGTTTGAGAGCCTGGCTTTTCTCTTCTGTTTTGTCGGGGAGTAAATTCACCCATTTCAAAAATTCCTCCAGGCGACTCATTCTCTTTTCGCTGATCCGTTCTTCTTTTTCTTTCTGTTGCAACTGATGTCGGAGGTTTTCCCGCTGTGTGGACAACTCTTGTTTCAGCCGGTGGATCCGGCCCAGTTCTTCCTCCAGGTGATTCGATTCCTCAGCGATCTCCTTTTCCCTCCCGATCCACTCCTGAACCCGGTCCGCGCTGAATTCCAGGTAAAATTTCTTAATCAGATGTGTGCAGTCAAGAACTCTTTTCTCCTTTTCCGCCACCTCTTTCAAACGAGATGCCAACTCCTCCCGCTTGGAACCCAAACGTTGTTTGAAATCGGTAAAGGCCTCCGTTTCGGAATACAGCTTCACCAATGGGGGTTGATAAAGATACACTCCTCGTTCCACAGTGAATAAGTGAAGGTCCGGCAATTCCATCGATCCGCTTAGATTGGCTGTGCTTTTCACAAGGAAGAGAATGGGAAAATCCGCCGACCAGGACTGATTTTGCCGCATCACCCGCTTGACTTGGTTCAGCTGATTCTCTTCCACCAAAATCGAAAAGGGAAGCAGAGGCCGGGACCGCAGAATCTGTTCCTTTTCCTGCCTGGATAAAGGTTGTCGTGAGAGCCATTCCGCCCCCAATACAGCGGAAATTCCCCTGTGTTCCAACCGACGTTGGATCCGAACCAGTTCCCCATGGGGGACATAATAGTCAACTCCTTCAACCCACACCCACTTTTCATCCAACCGGGCCCTCTCCGCCTGCAAATCCGCCCGGTCGCTCTGCACCCTTTGCAAGTGTCGATCCGCTTGGCTGATGAGCTCTTCTTTATCAGCATAAAGATCCGGAATGTGACGCAGGCCGATGGTATGATTCCACTCTCTTTTCAGCTCCTCTGCACGTCGGGAATAAATGGACAGCTGCTGATCCAGGTTTTTCTTTTCCGAAATGATTTCCGTCTTCCTTGTCATCAACTGAATATTTTCCTGTTCCAATTGCTCCTTCTTTTCTTCCATCGATCCCAGCTTCAGCTCCAGTTGTTGTTTCTCGTCTCGGATTTCTTTGCGGGAAGCCTCCTCCTCGTCCAAGACCTTTTGGGGAGAATGGGCCGCATCTTCTCCCAACTCCCGCCTGACTTCGGCTGCTTTCTCCTCGTACTGGCGAAGCCACTCCTCCACTTTCCCCAGTTCCTTCATCAAACTTTCTTCACGTTGCCGGCTCTCTCTCAAGGTTTCTTCGATGTGTTTCCGTCGGGAAGCTAGCTCCCCGTTTTCTTGCTCGATTTTGAACTTGTGACCTTCCCGCTTCTCCTTCTCCCGTTGCCAACTAAAACGCAAGTGCCTCTTCAACTTCTCCAGTTCCCGATGACTGTCCGGGGTCTTCCGCTCCAACAACTCCAGCTCTCTGGAATACTTGTAGAGGTTCTGTTCCGCCTCCTCCGCATCGTTAAAAGCTTTTAACGTTTGCAGAGACGCCAAGTGAGATTTAGCTTCCCGCAGCAGTTCCGACATTCGATTCTTTTCTGTTTCCGACTCCCTACATGCCCTCTCTCCCTCTTCCAATTCCAGCAGTTGCGCGTAATAGCGGTGACTGTCGATTTTCCATATCAGATCCTTTCGGACATCCTCCAGCATCTTCCGTTTCTGTTCCAGACTCTCCGCCCTCTTTTTGGATTCCTTCTGAAGTCGGTCAAAGGTTTTCCCCAAACGTTCCAACCACCGGTGAGACGCAATCAGTTGTGAACCGGTCTGTTTTACTTTTTCCGCTTCTTTCAGCACCGTTTCTGCGTGGTCGCGGATCACCTGAAAATCGGAGATATTCTGCTTGATAACGGGGATTTTCAGTAACATCTTTCGGTGTTCCTGAAAAGCGTTCACCAATTCTTTTCTTCTGGATTCTGTCTGGTAGATCACTTCTTCGGCATGGGGAATCAATAGATGTTCCAACAATTGCTGTGCGGTTTTGCTCCGCTCGAAAAACTTTTCCACGCCACCTTCCGTCCCGTTGGTATCCCGAATGCTTTTCCATTCTTCGGGAAGCACTTGGAACTGGCGCAATCTCCGATGGTACTCCTTGATCGAATCAAACACTTGCACTCGCTGTCGTTCCCGCTCCCGCAACCAGTCCTTCATCTCCTGAAACTGGATCGGCCGTTTGGAGCCGGCTTCCTGCTCCGCAAAAAAGGGAAGAGATTCAATCCTCAGCGAAGGATCCTCCCCATAATCAAACAGATAGGTAAAATAGCGGACCGAATTCCGGTCATCCGGACGAGGATTGGTAAAACAGAAACCGGTACACAGATAACTGGGTTGATCCCCTCCGGAGTCCAGCACCCATTCCACTGCAACCTGTCCGGTGTACCGTTCGTGCAGCAACAAATCGGCGATCCGGCGGTCATTGATTTTCTCGTTAGGCAGGACGGTCTGCATGATCAGTTGCAGGAGCAAGGTTTTCCCGCCCCCATTTGCCAAAAGTACAATGGCATTTTTCCCGTGAAAATCAAAGGTGATATCCGGATATTGCTTTTTGCCTCCGTCATACCGGATATTGGAGACACGAACCCGATGGATTTTCGGCATCAGCGGGAATCCTCCTTTTTAAACGTCAAGGGCTGAGATAACAGTTGGAGAAGGTTCTCTTTTCGTTGGCGGTTGAAATAATAGTGGGTAATCAAATAGTGACACTTGGGAAGGAGCCGGATCTCCCGCTCTTCCAAAATATGAAGCAGCCCCTCTTTTTCCATGAAGCCGAGGACACGCAAAATAAAGCTGACCCGGTTGTTGCGTGCCTGTTTGAGATTTTTCACCCGGTCGTCAAAGGAAGGGATCTCCAGCCACAGCTCGGCGGCGGAACGGAGATGGATCCCTTCGCTTTCTTCGATGTGGGCCAGATCCTCTTCTTCCGCTTCACTGATCGTGGTGATGTGATCCGTCACCGTCTTTTCCAGCTCCTCGATCGGGACAAATTGACGGGAGGATCCTTGTTGATCCTCACTGTTATAAAACTTGGCAAAAAGGCACAGAAGGACAAAATAAGCCAGATACAACTCCTGATTGTTTTTCAGGTTTAACCGCTTGCGGAGATCCTCATTGGAATAACCAAAATATTGGTTGCTGATCCCCGGAGACAGATAGAGAGAGGATTCCGTGGAAAAAATCTTCACATATGCTTCCGGTTCAATCACATGTTCCAGCACGTCCCGGACTCCGGTCCGTTGATAAGCAAAATGATATTCCCGCTCATCCGCCGGGATTTCCCCCTCACGCAACAGTTTCAAAAAGATGCGGAAAGCCCATGTCACCTCATCCTGCTCCCAAGCCATTCGTCTTCCTCCTTCGGACTATAAATTCCGACATGACATATCCTTGGGGCAGACGGATGATTTCATCCTTTGCAACCAGTTCAACAGCCCCCAGTTTTTGAATTTCCGGATCATTCCGGACCACTTGGATCAGCATGCGGGGCAACACATCCATCGCCATCTTCTCCACTTCCCGATCAGCGTTCACATGAATGACCCCCATCTGGTGCAATTGAATCAAAAAATGATAAAATTGAAGATCGGAAGTCACTTCCAAAAATTTGTCCGGATTCTCCTGTTCCAGACGCTTTAAAACATCGTTCACTCCGATCTCATCCCGCCCCTTCAAACTGTTTAAAAGCAAGCGCCAATAACCTTCCAGCTTTCGTTCCTTTTCCTTCAACCGCTCCCGCTCCTTTGCCTCTTCGACTCGCAATTGCTCTTCCTCGATCTCCAAGCTGACCGCCTCCTCTCCTTGCTCATCCAGTCGGCGCACCGGCTGCCTCTCAAAGATTCGGCCGGGATGAAAAGCGGCCCGACGGCGAAGAGACAACAGCGGATCCAAAATCGCTTTCAGTTTGTCCAATCCCCAGTTTTTGTGAATCGCCGGGTACAAAAATTCGTTTTCAAAGTTGACCCGGGTACTGAACGTAGTCAGAATGGCCGACTCCACCGACCGGTTCATCAAGTGTTGCAGCCGGATTTTATCGGTAAAAAGCGACTCGTGTTCCCCCATCACCCGGTGCATCCGATGTTGCAACAACGTGATTTTTTCCACCGCCTGTGCTTCTTTTTCCGTCAATTTCCCGGAGTGGTACTCTTCCAAGGTGTCCCGGATCAATCCATCCAACTCGAAAAAAACTCTCTTCTCCTGGTCCAACCGTTCATTGATACTGGCGAGTCGTCGCTGCAATTCCTGTTCCTTCGCCACCTGCAATACATCACGAAGAATCCGTTCTTCCAGGGCGCGGATCTTTTCCTTTTCACTGTTCACAGCCAGCCGCAGATCCTCGACGGTCCCCAATGCGTCGTCAAAAACACCTTTCAGGATCTGTTGTCTTAAATAGAGCTGAGTGATCGATACTTGTAACTCATTGTACAATTCCTTTGTTTTGAACAGCAGCTCCAGTCCGACACTGGACAACTTCAGGCGGACGGTCTTATCCTGCACCTCATAATCCTCAAATTCAATCAGGTCAAACTTATATGTTTCCTCGGAACCCTTTTCAAAGTTCGGGTAGGTAAAGGCAAAAGGGCGGCCGCTGTTGCGAAGTCCTTCCCGTACCAGGGTATGGGTCAGATCCAAGGCTTCTTCATGGGTCAGGATCTCACCATACTGCCTTTCGATCAGGCTTTGCAAAAAGGTGGCGATCTTGTCATAAGTGCAATCCCGGTCAGCCCGCAGCATATCTTCCAAAATGAACAGCATCACCGCCAAGCCAAGGGGGGCCAAGGGATAGGGTTGCTTTTGTTTTTGGGACAAGGCGAAGAAAGGATAAAAGGCGGCGATATTCTGCATCCGCTCGGAAAACCCGGAAATCATGTCATCAAACCGGTTCAACTTCCCCCCTCCTCTCCGCGCTCCTTCAGCCATAAATAATGAAGGCCCTCCTGTGGCAAATACTTCTGCTTTAACAACTCCCGCATCTCAGTTGCGGTATCCCCGCGAAAAAAGTCCAGAAATCTCTGTTCCGCCTCGGGCCGACCACGCTGGGCCTTTGCTCTCACAGGAGCTTGCGGTCCACATCGTTGAAAAAGATGTTCATAGAAATAGCAGAAAGGAAGGATTCTCACCTCTTCCTGCTGTTGATTCAACTGATGCCAGATCTCAATTCCGACAGGATCCAGATCGCCAAAATAATAAAAGCACACCTCCCGCTCCTGCAATCCCTCCAACTCCCAGACAAAAGGAAAGCTCTTTGTGATCTTCCACCCTTCCCCGTAAATCAGGAGGGAGAAGGAAATCCCTCCCCAAGATTCAATTCCTTTTTGAAGCAGTTCTTTCAGCGAGTGAAAAGTATCTTTATTTTCAATGATCAGGGCATTTACGGTACCTGGTTCCGTAAGGGTGCGCCGAACGTAAAAGAAAGGCTCATGGGTGGCATAACAGCATAAATCATCCCATGTCAGACCGATGTTTCGCAAAAGGCTCCGGCCCTGTGGGGAATTAAGCCATTTTTCATCACGAAACAACTGAAAGGATCGTTCGTTAAGCGGAATTGGAACTTGTTGAAGGGGAACCGGGTCGGACAAAAAACGATCGATCGCGATAACATAGAGCGCATCCCTCTCCCACTCATTCGGGTGTTTAAGATAATAGGAGGTTTGAATGGAAGGATGAAACCGGGTCAAGAGCTCTCTTTTAGTTTCCTGGTCAAGGGTGCTTTCCCGGCGCAGTTTTTCATAGCGGTTATATAAAGGGGGAATCATCCCATTTTGTTTACTCGCTTGGATCGGACGAATCCACTTTTCCGCCTCCAATTCGGCGATCACTTCTACAAAGTTAGAGTAACCCCCCGCTTGCAGGTACTTCCTCTGTCCCATTTGATGGATCAAAGCATCCTCAAGCTCTCGGGTGGAAATTCGTTTTCTTTTCTCTTGTTTCAGATGTTGAAGCACCTCTCGTTTCAAGTTCGTACCTCCTCTCACTCCGATCTCCCTCAGTATAAACGAAGACCCTGGCCAAAAACGGCCAAGGTCTGTCCACTGTGTGATCCGCTATGATATCCAAGGTAAACAACAAAAAAGGTGAACTTCTTTAAGTGGATTGGCGGATTTAGTTTGAAAAGATTGAAACTCCCTGAATCGGGTATTATAATAAGAGCAAGGAAAGAAACATTTTGGAGGCCGAGTCCCACTTATCGGGCCGGTTGACTGCGTTAAATCGGCAACTTTAACGCAGTCATTTTATTTTGACCGGGGTTCCGGACAGCGGTGGTCAGTGCCCTTTCTTTCTGGACTGGAGACAGTCCAGAAAGAGGCGGGTAATCTGGACAAGTGCGACGAGGAACGCCCCCATTCCAGTCAGACCAAGAATATTCTATCATCTGGCTCGGGATTTTTCTACATAATATTGCAAATTGGTGCACAACGGGTGCCGATTTTCTCTTACGCCATGCCATAAAAGGTAGCCCGAAAATGGCCAGGGTCCGCCCACACTTTTCGAAATCCAGCTTCCCTTTTCAGCTCTCAACAGAGGTGAAACATCAGGGCTGTTGATTAACCAGGAAATGGGTGGTGGAAACGAAATTGACCTTTCGCTCTTCCTATTACCCCCATCGTAAAATATGGCTTGAGGGGACGGGGAGGGTGGGACGGCTACGATCTCTTGCAAAGAGCGCAAAGGCTCTCCACCGTCCTACCATCCCGACCTGATTTCCTGCCTAAAATATGGATAATCAACACGCCTGGTGAAACATATATAATACCCCCTCACCAAATAAAAACAGCCCCAAAAAGGGCCGTTTCAGCTGATCTGCACTGTTTTGCTATCATTTTTTACCGCATCGATCATGAGTAAAATCGCGGCGAGAATATGCAAGAACCAGCCCAGGATGGGAATCCAAGCGAGACAAGAGGTGATGATCCCCATAATGCTCCCGTACTTGTTCACTTGCGCCCGGATACTGATCACCAGGGTAATGATATGAAGCACCAACATGACAACCAATGGGGTATAGGAATTCGTCACGACGATCAGGCCACCCAGAACCGGGATCGCCAAGATTCCTTCCAACCCGCCACTGATCCACTTTAAGATCCGAGCCGTCGACAATGGGTCTCCTCCTCATCCTTAGCCATATTTGGCTTCTCTTTATAAATGAATTTATACTCATTCTCAGGTGTGTTGATTAGCCATATTTTGGGTGGGGAGATCGTGTTCTACCACGCTCGGTTGCCATCCGGCAAGGAAGTAAAAACTGGCCGCTCCAAATCTTCCGATCGGGCAGGAGCAAAGCCTTACGGAAGCAACACAGGGAAGAATGTTGCCCCTTAACGCCCTCTCTCCAGATTCTCCGCTGGGCAGGATGGCTACCTTCATCTAGAGCTTCAGCTCCTTTGGATTGTAGTGCCCATGGTACAAAGGTCGTCGCTTTGGTAGCACACGACTCCCTTCCTCCGCCCATTTTCTGGTTAATCAACAGCCCTGACTCAATCTATACTCTATCATGATTAGTACATAAAAACGAGCGGCCTGATTTTGTAATCAAACCGCCGCTTTTTGCACAGCTTTTCCCTTGTGGGAGAACCGGCTGTGACAGATGATTCCCACTACGATCAGTCCCATTCCCACCGAGGCTAGAGGGGAGGGAAGGGCAGAGGGGAAAAGGATCAGCTCACCGAGAGCGGCAAAGATCACTTCTCCGGACTGAGTCGCTTCCACTGCGGACAGTTTCCTCTGGTCCCCACGGACAAGATCTGTTGCCCGGAAGAACAGGACCGTGGCGATCACGCCGGAGCTGAGAGCCACGATGAACGTCTGCACAACCTGGCTTTCTTCAGGCGGTCCAGACAGGACCCAACTGAAACAGGAAAGGAGGATCCACAAAGGGAGGCTAGCCAAGGTCATACCTAATACACGTTGAAAGGTGTCCAGTCTTCCTTCACAGACTTCCATCATCTTGTGCGATTACCCAGAGGATAGGCAAACGCCGCCAACAGGACGGGAGTGCACCGAGGAGCACTTCAGTGATTTGAAAGTTCCGAGCGTGATCTGATTGCATCACGACAATCCCGAGCAGGTTGATCGATGAAAGGGCTAGCCCCCGGACGGGAATCCGTTCCCGAATCCTTCTATCCTCGCCCCCGATCCGAACCTTCCGATAAAAGAGAGGCGCCATCAAGGTACCGGCCACAATCGTCACCTGGAAAGCACCAGCAACCAACCATCCGGGTCCATAGGCAGCAGCAAAGCACAAAGGAGCATAAAACAGACCGAAACCGACCCCACTCCATCTCAGCCAAGCCACAGGATGCCACCTCATCTCCGCCCACAACCTGGCAAGCTTCCCCCGAATCCCGACGATCAGCATCAGAAAAGGAATCATGAATAAAAACCGTAGGGATGCACTCCACATCCAGTTTCCTCCGGAAATCTCCATGGACCGATTCAGGACAAACGTAACTGCAAAGAACAGTGAAGCCGCCACCCCATAGATCATCGCGCGCACCGGATACACCCCACTCACGATAGGCTAGAAAGCGCTCCCTGACTTAAAAAGATATACCACGTTGTTCTATCTATATGGACTGTTTTCCTTTCAATTTTGTATCCAGGATCCCAAACATGGATCCTGGATTCCCATTCCCTCTTTCAAAATAGGCATGTAACCGGTATTCACAGATGTCCGTGATGAATTTATGTAGTTCCTCCGAATGCATCGACGGATACCCTTCCACATAAAAAATATCTTCTTCCCTGACAAAGATTCCTTTAGAGGATTTTGCCCATTTGTCCATAGGCATGGTTTGGATCAGTTGGGTCACTGCTTTTTCTCTGTATCCCCCTTCAACGTTTGGGTGGTCAGGTCCTTCTGTTTGCGGTAGGGTGCATCGGATAGATATTGATAAAAATAGGGCGCTACTTCCCTGGCTGTGATCGGATCAGCCCACTGCTCTGGCCCTCGTTGCAACATACATCTCAGCAACACCATCTTGTAGCTACGAGACATGGACGTTCTTTCCACATCCCGGATCAAGTCTTTGTATGTCATTACGATACTTCTTTCCTGGTCAGAGAGCTCTTCTTCTACATCCAGCAAAAATTCCGGATAGGAGCCCCACTCCTGCTTATATCCCCGAACATTTTCCCATCCATGAAGATGAAGCTCCAGATACTCGGGTCTGTGGCCCAATTTTCGCTTCACACCATGATAATTGTTCATCAACCGGCGCTTGCGAAGTGGCATCTGTTCGTGATATCTGGCGATAAAATCGATCGCCTGAGTGTCCAACTCAAATTCACAGATGTCCGGTAAAGCGGTTGGAGTAAATTCGGTTTTTCCCTTCTTTTTGTTCAGCTCCCCGAATAGCTTCAATTTCACTTCTAAGTTTCGATAGTTTCCGATCAGGTCTATCACCTGACAGTAGGATTTCCCCTCCGCCAGACGCAAGCCACGACCCAGTTGTTGGATAAAGACAGAGACGGATTCTGTCGGGCGGACAAACAACAACGTATCCACCGGTGGAATATCCACGCCTTCATTGAAACAGATCTACAGTGAAAATGGCTTCAATCCTGCCTTCCCGCAATGCCTGGGTCGCCTCGGTGCGGTTCGATCCGGAGTGGCGGTCATCCCGAGCAGGAGGAATTGGGGGTGAAAGTGCTCGATCACACGTCGATAAGACTTGGCCGCCGCATGGTGAAATTCGTCCACAATGATCAGATCAAATTCATCCGGTCAAAATGAGCGAAGATGATGGAGCATGGACAATGTATGGATCGAAGCAAAGAGAACCTCCACATCCCGCTCCTTGCGGGAGCCATTGAAAAATCCCGTTCTCCAAGAGGCGCTCACTCCCAGGAAGGTGGCTTCCGCCTGCCGCAAAATCTCTTCCCGGTGAGCGAATTTCAATTGATTTGCGAAAAAAGCGCTCATATAAGTTTTGCCCAAGCCCGTGGCCATCACGACCATGGCCCGATCATAGCCTTCTTCCATCGTTGCAACCAAAGACTGCAACGCCTCCCGTTGAATTTCGTGAGGGGTGATTGTGGCTTCCACCGACGTCACATCGGATGTAGAAAACTCTAATTCCTCCTCTGGCATCTCTGAATAGGTCCGCTGATACGCCTTATATTCCTGACGATATTCCTTGATCATCTCCAGGTGGACTTCCACGGTTTTTTCATGGTGAAACACCTTCATATATTCTTCTAATGCCTGTTCAAACACCCATGGATCCACATCTTTATTTACAGACAGATTCCACTCCACACCGGATTTCGGAGCACTTTCGGAAAGGTTGGCAGAACCGATCATCATCAATCCTTCGTCTTCATCCCGAAACAGATATGCTTTAGGATGAAAACTCCGGCTACCTGTACGGTATAAACGAAGATCCACACCACCGACGGAGCTAAGCAATTCCAGTGCATCTGGGGAGGTGAAGTAAAGATAATCCCCTGTACAAATCTTGATATCAGCTCCCCTTTCCACCGCTTTCTCGAGTGGATCCGCCAGTAATGCCGCCCCGGACTTCTGGATAAAGGAAGTAAGAAAATAGATAGATGAGACTTATTCGATCGCTTGCAGGAAGTGTGGGTAGATGTTTTTCGTGGTGAGCCTCAAATTATCCATCGATCACTTCCTCCAGCAAAATCTTTCGTCTAAAGCCACCCCTCTCTGCCACTTTGGCGGCACGTATTCTCTCCAAATCCGCAGGCGTCGATCCATGAATACCAGCAAGCGTATAGATCAATTCCAACAGATCGGCCAGTTCTTCCAAAGCGGATGAATCATCCTGCGTGGCTTCGTACTCCGCCAATTCTTCATGAAGCTTTTTTCTCACTTCCTTTTGCTATTCGTCATCTTCCATCCCCCGCCAAATTGCCTTTTTCCCCGAAGCAGCTATGATAACGGGAATGCGGTCACGAACCAACTTTCCATAGGCCGGCATGATCTCTCCCCCAGTTCAGGTTGTATTTTATTTTAGTTGATAGAGAACTCTATTATAACGAAATAATTTCACTCCATCAGGACGATAGATCCATCGGGTATACCGATTTTTCATCATCCTCCCTACCCAAAAAGGGTGTCCATTTTTGGACACCCTTTGGGGATGGTGGGGTTTAGGAGAGGTGGCTGGAAATTTCTTTGACTGGCCACAGTGGGCTGGGGACGCCGTGGGAGGTGACGAAGAGTTGGTCTCGCGCACGAGTTCCGGCGACATAGAGGAGAGAGCGTTCCTGCTTTTCTACTTCGGTCCGCTCCTCGTTATCGAAACAACCCTCTAGGCGGGAGAGGGGTGGGACGATGCCCTGGTTGACTCCTATTAGGAACACAGCGCGGAACTCCAGCCCTTTACTCCGGTGCATCGTGCCACAGGAGACCCCGGCTTCTGGTTTTTGATAACGGGAGGTCATAATGACGACAGGAATACCCGCTTCCTCCAGAGACTGGCGGACTTCTTCCACCAGCTTGTTTTTGCGAGCGAGAACGGCGATATCATCGGTCGGAATTCCCTGTTTCTGCAGTTCCCGGATTTGATTCACCAGATACTCCGTTTCTTCTTCTTCTGTTTGGAAATGGTGCCGTTCCGGCAGATTCCCATGGAGCAGGGAAATCTCCTTCCCTTCATCTTTCCCGCCGTCCAGATCATCGTACTGAACACCTTGCAGAGTGCGTATCGTCTCGGAACGGATCTCTTCGGTGGTCCGATAGTTGATCCGCAACCGTTTGGATCGCTTTCCCCGGACGTCGATCCCACATTGGCTGAGCGTAACATAGCGGGAATAGATGCGTTGATGGGCGTCACCGCAGAGAAGAAGATCATTCTCTCTTTGCGGGACGAGGGCGCGAAGTAGCTTCAGCCCCTCAGGATGGAAATCCTGCACCTCATCTACTACTGCTGAACGATACGACTCTTTCCTAGGATGGGACTCCACCCATTTCCTGGCCATGCGGAGGACGTCGGTAAATTCATACCAACCCAACTTCCTCATCCGATTCCGATAATACTGGGTGGCACTCCACATTCGTTCCCGAGCCGCATAAGTGATGCGAACTCCCCGGCCGCTCCGGGGCAGATCTCGGTACTCCGGCCACGATTCCACGCCGTGATACTGAATCACTTGTTCATATTCCTCCAGGGCAAAGGGCAATTTGTCCTCAGTCCATCCCGCCTCATCCAGGGCCTCCCGCCAGATGCTCTCAAACTGGCTCCGGTCCATTACCACCGCTTCAATGTTGGCGACTTGCCAACGATCCACGATCTGCCTGGCGAGGCGGTCAATGGCGACCACCTCAATCCGTTCCAGCTCGCTCTCGGTGCACATCGTCCCCAATGTTTGTCTGATGGAATCCGCCAAATTGAGATTGAAAGTCGTAAACAGCACTTTCTCCCCCGGTTGAAGCACTTCCCGGGCCAACCGGCGAGCCCGGTGCATCGCAACGACGGTCTTTCCGGTTCCTGCTCCTCCCAGCAGACGAAGGGGTCCCCGGTAGTTCCCCTCGACGATTGATCGCTGGCTGGGATGGAGAAAAGTGCGCCACTTCTCCATGGGCTTGTCCAAAATTTCATTCAGCTGTTCATCTGAGGAGATCACCACAATACTGCGACTTGAGGCGGGGCTGTGAATGACCCGCTCCAAAGCTTCCGCCTCATTCTCCTCCGGTTCCGTCTGATTCTGTTCCACACGCCATTCCAGGACAAACTGGTACACCGCATCGAAGGGTTCTCCTTCGGCCAACAGTTTCAAAGCTTCCAGGGTCTCTTCCGGAATCTCTTCCTTCGGGTGGTTCAGCTCACCGGGTTCCCGGATTTCCCGGATGAAAGGGAGTAACTGCTTCGGCACCCCGACATCTAATAGCTGGCGGTCCGTATATATAGAGAAGAGACCGTATTGAGTAGATGGGGAATCCAAAGGAAAACCAGTCATCCCTCCTTCCTCCGCCATGGACCACATGCGTAGGGTGTTGTTTTGCAGATTGACAGTAAACCGTTTCTGCTTTGCCCAGCGATAAGCTTCATCATGATGATCTACCCAGAGAAGGAGTAGGGTTTTTCCTTTGTCCGGCCACAGCCCGATCGTACGGTAAGACTGACTGGCCCGGATTGAATAGACATGTGGATCCACAGCCTCATGGTATCGTTCCACATTGAGACTGGATGTTCGGGAGTTTGTCCGGAGCTTTCGGATCATCTCCGTGGTTTTTTTTCGCTCGGTTTGTGGCAAACGAGAGTATGCTTCCAGGAAGGTAACATGCATAGCCACTTCCACTTGCGACTACCTCCTCCAATATTTTTGCCTCAAATACAAAAGGATGAAGACAGGTATACTTTTCTCCATTCTATCTGAAACATAGGAAATATTCGATCCCATTTAAAACATCTAATATTCTGTGTGGACTTTCAGACGGACGGATCTAATGCCTCCTCAGCGAACATTGTGTGGAAAATCACAGAAAGGTAAGGATGGTGGGATTTGATTCGTCTTTGCGCTCTTTGCAAGAGATCGGAGCCGCTCCACCATCCTGCCTCCGCCTTGAAAAACAAGATCAAAGTTGCCTGAAGGGGCACTAGACAACAAAAAAACGGGGGCCTCTCCCCGTTCAGCTCACCATGATTTTGTGAATCAACTACCGTGTCCATCTTCCGTAACCTCGTCAGACCCATTCTCCTCTTCTTCAAAATGCACTTGATCCAGCCGATTGCTCTCCAAAATATGAATCAGGGCTTCAACTTCTCCAATCATGCCGATCCCTCCGATTTCCAGAACATACGTTCCCTAATTGATCATATCACGAACCCATGTTCCTGTAAATCCGCAAAAAACGGGCTGTGGACAGCCCGTTCTCAGCTTGCTTTTGCTTGGCCTGCATCGTTTTTGGATGCGTCCCAAATCAGGGCGATGGCGGTAACTGCATGCAAAATCCAGCCCAGGATGGGAATCCAACCGAGGCAGGAGGTGATGATTCCCAGAACACTACCATATTTTTTCACCCGGTTTCGGGAACTGATGACCATGGTGATGATGTGCAAGATCAACATCAACCCCAAGGGAGCATATCCATTCCCCAGGATGACTAGACCACCCAACATTGGGATGGCTAGGACGGCTTCCAAGATCCCAGTAATCCATTTAAATATCCGTGCAGCGGACACCGAGGCATCCCTCCCATTAATCAATGATTGGAGTCTCGATAAGGAGCATCGATTTTCCCTCTAATATGTTATGCTCATTTCTCCATCTTTGCACCCGCCCTTCACCCAAAAAGGGCGGCAGGCTCCCCCCTCTGGGGATTCCCACAGAATGGTACAAGAACGTCCCCCCCACAGAGACAAGTCATTCCCAAAAAAGCGCATCACTCCTCGATTCCGCAATGTGCTTATTGCAAGAGATCCTCCCCAGCCACGGATAAATCACACCTTTTCAGGCGTGTGGATTATCCCTATTTAGGTAGCAAATCAGGTCGGGATGGTGGGAAAAGCCTTTGCGCTCTTTGCAAGAGATCGTATCCGTCCACCATCCCCGTCCCCTCAAGCCATATTTTACGATGAGGGCAATGGGAAGAGGGAAAGGGTCGTTTCCTTCCCATCATCCGCTTTATGGTTATCAACAGCCTGACACCTTTTATATATAGGAAATGATTTTATTCTTTACGAGAATACGATTCGGCTCAAGCACTTTTTTTGTAAATAAAATTATAGTATCGAATCGGAATAAACCCGTTTTCAAGGGCAAAATAAAATTCCGCTATTATTAATCAATTAAATATATACAATAGTCAGTCGAATATGATATAGTACTAAACGAGGATCCTCTGACTCTTTTTTTTAGAAGGAGGGGAATTTGAAAGAGGGTGGATGAATCCATCTGAATCTTTTCTGAAAAATGGGAAGTCGGCCGATGATAGACAGGAGAGGGGGCTTGTCCATTCTAGGTGGATGGACAAGCATGAATCGCTTGGACCGGTTTGGGACATTTGGAGTTCAATCCTGATTTCAGAATGGTCAGAATCATAAACTTACAAACACTGGAGGGAGTTAAATGAAACGCTTTCTAGTTTCAGCGGCCATCCTGTCTCTTGCTGCGGGAATGTTCATCTCCCCTGGCATGGATGTGAACGCCGCCAGCAAAGAAAAAGCCGCCCCCTATGTGGATGGACAAGTCATCGTCAAGTTCAAGGATAAAGGTGTAACCACCGCCGCTGAAACCAAAGCCCACAAACAGCTGAACGCTAAGGTAATCCAACGGAACGACCACCAAAAGACCGGCTATGAGCTGGTTAAGGTGAAAGGTTCCGTGGAAAAAGCCGTCAAAGACTACGAAAAAAATCCCCAAGTGGAGTATGCGGAACCCAACTACATCGTGAAAACCCAATGGACTCCCAATGACCCCTCTTTTAGTTCCCGACAGTATGGACCGCAGATTATGAAGGCGGAATCTGCTTGGGACGTCACCCGCGGCTCCAGCAGTGTAAAGATTGCCATCGTGGACACCGGGGTTCAGGCCAACCACCCCGACCTCTCCGGCAAAGTGATCAACGGATATGACTTTGTGGATGGGGATCGGAATCCCAATGATGCCAACGGCCACGGCACCCACTGCGCTGGGATCGCCGCCGCCTCCACCAACAACGGGATCGGAATCGCCGGGACGGCTCCCAATGCCTCCATCTACGCCGTTCGCGTATTGGATGCCTCCGGAAGCGGATCCCTGAATGATGTAGCTGATGGTGTCGTCCACGCTGCCGACAATGGCGCTAAGGTAATCAGCCTTAGCTTGGGAAGCACCGGTGCCAGTAGTACTCTGGAAGATGCTGTAAATTACGCCTGGGACAAAGGATCCGTGGTGGTCGCTGCTGCCGGTAACGCCGGCAACACCGTCAAAAACTACCCTGCCGCCTATTCCAACGCCATCGCCGTGGCCTCCACGGATCGCAACGACCGCAAATCTTCCTTCTCTACCTATGGCTCCTGGGTGGATGTAGCCGCTCCCGGATCGGACATCTATTCCACCTATCCGACCAACACCTACTCCTCCCTAAGTGGAACCTCGATGGCCACACCTCATGTCGCTGGAGTGGCAGGTTTGCTGGCTTCCCAGGGGAAGAGCAACAGCAGCATCCGGTCAGCCATCCAGGATTCCGCTGACAAAATCAGCGGAACAGGCAACTACTGGATTCACGGGCGGGTCAACGCCAACAATGCGGTTCGCAACTGATCACTAAAGGAAAAAGGAGGATCCCTTACCTGGGATCCTCTTTTTCCTCTTTATTCTTTTCATCACAAAGAAAACAACGCAGCCGGCCATCCTGGAGAATCACTCCGTTTAAAAATCCATCCAGACAATCCACCGGTCGGCCGCAATCGGTACAATTGCCAACTCGCTCCTGCATCCCGACCCCTCCCATCCCTTTTGGTTTATCCGTTTCGCCAATCGCTCCCGGGATTCCTCCCGAAGCAAGCCTTCATTGAAATGGCATTATCCCGGGGGAGCCGTCGGTTTCCTGGGAATCGGTGGATTCGGGGATTCGCTCACCCATCTTTCTGAATCGGCGACAGGCCTCATCCGTCTGTGCCGACCTGTCCCCTTCCAAAGAGACCGACCGCTCCTCATGGAGGAGCGGTCGGTTCATTATGATGGTGCTCTGGATGATAGGTCTTCACCGTAAATTCCGCAGCCCGGATAGGTAAGTGCAAAACCGTACCACCGGGTGAATAAGTGCTGGGGAACATCCTGCGGAGCTTCCGTGTCTTCATAATCGACTTCCAGGAATCCGTCCTCATCGACTGAAATCAGCACTGGGCGACCTTCCAAGGTATCCCGAAGCTCGCCTCCCGCCTGTTCAATAACGTCGATCGGATAGAAACGTTTCACCTGGGGAGTCATGATCCCCACTCCGCTTGTCATATCCGGCAAGCGGCGATCCCGTTGGATCATCGTCCCCTTGAATCCCGGCGGGTAAATCCCGAACCGGCCGAAAAAGTTCATCAGGGGCTGGAGTACGAACCGGCGGAACGGGGGTTGCTTTGACAGAGCCAGTTGCAGATCGGGCCATCGATCCAAGGCTTGTCTTGCAGTCATCTGCCCCAGGAGGAGCATCTCCATCTTCTCCCCCTGCAACGGGCCATGGACACATTCCCCAGTGATATGATCCCAATAGGAGCCGGTCTCCCGATCCATCAAAACTGCCAGACCGTTGTAAACACCGACACAGAAAAAATGATGCTCCTTGCCATCCATGAGAGGAACCATACTGGTTCCGGTGTGACAGATCGCTCAATAGTTGACAATGTAGGGCTTACCGGCCAGCTTTCCCTGAGCCACATGATGGTAAGTCATCTGGTACATCCAGAAGGAGATGCGTTCACCGCCCCGATTCACCACCAGCACCGTGTCCTCTTTTTTGATCTGCCCCCGGCCGACAGCATTTTTCAACGGTTCGGTGCCCTCGACCGGAAACGGCTGAAATTGTTGTTTCATAAGACGGGAGATATCAAAATCCCGCATCTCAAACCCTCCTTTCTCCCCTTGATGCAATCCCAATGTAGCACAAGACAGGCTCCTTGTAGAGACCAAACAGCACGACTTTTGAAAATAATCTCGTTTTATAAACCGATACCTTTCTTTTTTGAATAAAATGAAGAGGCCCACCATTACAGGGGAAGTTCAGGGGATCCGCTCCACTGAATCAGGCGGGGGGAAATCCGCCCAGGTCAAAGGTTCCAATCGAATTATCAGTTCCTCTCCTCTTCTTCCACTCCGAAGCCAGAATCCCGTAGATCCATGTATCGTCATAGGTGCTGTCTGCTAGGCGCTCCTCTTCCCTGAGGGTCCCTTCCTCGCGCATGCCGAGGTGTTCCATCACCCGACGGCTGCGGTCATTGCTTGCCGCACAGCGGGCTTCGATCCGGTGAAGCCCTCTCTCTTCCACCAGATAACCCAGCAGAACTCCGGCAGAAGCGGTTATAATCCCTTTCCCCTCAAAGTCTTGTCCCAACCAGTACCCGATCTCGGCGTGGCGGTTGAGCCGATCGATAGTATGGGCCCCCGTCACCCCGGCGATCTGTCCATCCACCCAGATCCCGAAATGGGCCTCCCGCCCCTCGGCCATCCCGCGAAGGGCCTCACGGATAAACTTCTTTGTATCCTCCGGCTCCCGCGTAGAATCCATCCAGGGAAACCAGGGACGGAGATATTCCCGGCTAGCGTCGATCAGACGAAACAGCGCTTCACCATGGTGCAGCCCCAACCAGCGGAGACTCACCTCATCCCTCACCCTCTGTGCAAACATCTTCTGCATCCCCCTCTCTACCCTCACTGACTAGGGCGAGAAACTCTTCCATATGATCTGGATGACAGGCAATCAAATAGGGTTCCGGATTCATCACGGTGAAGGGGTTTCCCTGGTAATCGACCACGGCGGCTCCCGCTTCTTTGGCCATCAGGAGACCCGCGTAGAGATCCTCCCCTTCGGAGTTGTACAGGATGATCCCGTCCAAATCCTCCCGGGCCAACATGCACCACAGAAGAGAAGGAGCCCACAGCCGCAGGACCCGTTTAAATTTTCGATCCATCAGTTGTCTCAAGATCTCGGCGGCGGGATCATTCCCCACTTGGTATCCCTGGATCCAGCCCACCGTCATCTTGGAAGAGGGAAGTCCCCCCTTCACATGAAGAGAAATGCCCTCGCATTGGGCTCTTTTTCCTTTTTCTGCTATGTACAATCGGTCCAGCTGAGAATCATGGATAACACCCAGCACAGGTTGGCGTCGGTATAGCAATGTGATACTCACCCCGTAGACGGGGAGCCCCATGGCATAGTTATTGGTCCCGTCCAGTGGATCCACATACCAGAGCCAATCGCTTTCACCACCAGTGATTCCCTGCTCCTCGCTCCTCACTTGATGATCCGGAAAATGTTGCCGGATCCGGTCCACGATAAGATGATCTGCTTCCAGATCCACATCCGTCACCCAATCCCCTCGGTCCCCCTTTTCTCGTCGGATCCATCCGCCGAAAAACCGTTCCCTGGCGAGGCTTCCCGCCGCCGCTGCTGCCTCCGCCGCAACTCTGCGGGCCATCCGAAGTGTATCCTGCAACGTCTCTCCCTCCCGTTCAAGAATGGTCTTCATTTTATCTTACCCCCTGTGGACGGACAACGATAAGAACTGAAAGTGTTGGATCCAGTTCGTTTTTGGCAAAACGAATTAAGATGGAAAACCCTTTGATATATAATGATCACAGAAAACCATCTTTTTTTTGTAAAAGGAGGAGTCTCTGATGACATCCGTTTCAGAAGCGATGAAAAATCGACACAGTATCCGCCATTATGTTCAGGAGCCCATTCCGCGGGCTGACCTGGAAGAGATCCTCCGCCTGACGAGTCTGGCTCCCAGCGCCTGGAACGTTCAGCCCTGGCGCTTTACCGTGGTGACCGACCCAGTTAAGAAAGCGCAGCTCCAAGCAGCAGCCAACAACCAAAAACAGGTGGGCCATGCCCCGGCAGTAATTGTGGTGGCCAGTGATATGGAGGACGTGCTTGCCAACCCCCGGGAGTTTGCACATCCTGAAATGACTGAGGAGCAAAAGGATCATCTGGTTCAAACCATCCAAAGCACCTTCGGTCCACAAAGCGTGGAGCAACGGGGACAATGGGCCTTGGCGCAGACCTACATCAGTTTGGGCTTCCTACTGCTCGCCGCTCAGGAAAAAGGGATCGACAGCTCGCCTATGCTGGGCTTTGATCCCGAGAAAGTAAAGGCTCTCTTCCATCTTCCAGACCATGTTCAAATTGCAGCACTGGTGGCCTTGGGCAAAGGGGCGGAACCCGGACGTCCCCACCACCGACATTCTCTGGATCGGATCGCTACTTTTGTCTGATATGAGTAAAGAGGCGACGGAAAAAAAGTCCGTCGCCTCTTTTTACACTAAAGTGGATCAATTGCGCCACCAGATGCCCAGATTTAACAAGGCGACGAAGGTAATCCAGAACCAATAAGGGAGAAACAGGACAACAGCGACCCGGTCAACTTTCCAAGCGGCGATCACAAAGGCACCAATGAAAAACCAAAGCCCCAGGCTTTCCAACAACGCCCCCCCGATCCAATGGTGGGAGAAAAAAAGCCACACCCACAACAGGAGAAGAGCCAACTGGATCGTCCAAAACAGCAGAGCATACCTTCGTTCCGCTGTATCCCGTCGGAGAATGATCCGCCACCCGGAGACCGCCATCAGGAAGTGAAGGAGGATCCAGACTGGATTGAAGACCCCCTTCGGCGGGTGAAACCATGGTTTTTGCAACTGATCGTACCAAGTTCCCGGCCCCACATCCGTGATCCACGCTCCCAGCCCGGCCACCCCGAAACTGATCATGAAGAAAACGATTAGAGAAACCCCATTCCGCCGCAAGGAACTCTCCTCCTTTCTTCTCCAGATGGATGAAAAGACGATCGACCCATAAATGCTGCTCCCAAGTCCGATTTTAACAGCCCCGGTTCCGCCTATCCTATTCCCGGACACTTACATGCTTTCCCCTTCCCGCCCCTCAGACCATCCAGCCGATCCCATTTTCGCGAGACTACACCCAATTCTTCATCCGCCCCGCCAAGCTTCCCGTGTACAGCTCCAGCTGGGTTCCGTCCGGGTCGAGGAAGTTGAGCACCCGTCCCCCGCCCCGTTCCATCGGACCCCGGATGATCCTCACCTGGTGGTCCCTCAGTCGCTCCACCGCTTCATCGAAGTCCTCATCGACGATGGTGAAGGCGACATGATCCACCCCCGGCCCCGCCGAGGCGTCCATCCTTTCTCCTTCCCTCTCCATCAGACAGATCCAGGCGGTTCCCCCTTCCAGATAGACATCCCGACGTCCCTGATGAAGCAACTCCATCCCAAGAATCCCCTGGTAAAATTTCCGGGACCGTTGCAGGTCAGAGACGCGAATGGTCACATGATTAAATCCCGTGACTTTCATCGTTGCACTTCTCCAACCTGGCAAGTTTCCGCCCATTTCCCCAGCTGAAGTTCTTCCAGGGAGGAGAGTCGCAGATCCACCTTGCCAAAGGAAAGATCTCGAGTAACCCGGTTAGGGACGATGATACATCTCATGCCGGCCCGTTTGGCGGCCAAAGCGCCGTTGGGGGAATCCTCCAGCGCTACCGCTTCCGCCGGATCCACCCCGAGGCATTTGGCTGCCTGCAGATACAAAGCCGGGTCGGGCTTGGTCCGCTCCACATCCTCCCGGTTGCAGAGGCACGAAAAATAATGCCGCAGACCCAGTTTCTCCAAGTGTCCCTCTACCCATGACCGCTCGGAACTGGAAGCCAATCCGATTTTCCAGCCCAGATTTTTAGCCTGCTCCAACACCGTCCGCACCCCGGGCAGCGCTTTTTCCCGAGCAATGAGGGAGCGTTTTTTCTCCCAGCGTTCCCTCTCCAGAGTTTCCCTGTCCAGGGATTGGCCTGTAGTAGCTTCCAAATGGTCATAAATCTCATCATGATGATCCGAACTACCGATCACCCTGGACCACAAATCCATAGGCAATTGGGTACCATGTGCCTCAAACATCTCCACAAAGGTCCGGTAACCGGCTGTCTCCGTATCCAGAATCAAACCGTCAAAGTCAAAGATCACCGCTCGCAACATCTGGTTTCCCTCTCCCTTGTGCTATTTTGGACACCACGGACCCCGTTACTGGGGATCCCGTCCCCCGATTCCCCGAAGGACCGGACAGATTTGTTCGCACCCCTATTATATCAGACGAAAGAAAACCCCCGCCTATCAGGAGAGAGGAAAGGGAATGCCTCCCTCACCTGGGCCAACGATAGGGTGGAACCACCTGCATCATCGTTTGGAACACCCACGCCCACTGCTCTTCCCTCAAGTAACAGATTGGAGCCTCCCGCTCCATCTTCAATTGCCTCAGCAACTGTTTCAATTGAGGGGGGGTAAATATCCCCTTCAAAGCCAGAGAAACCGGCAGTTGTGGAGACTTCAGTCCCCATGTTGCCAACGCCATGAACCGAGAATGATGGCGTGGGGCAACTCGTGGTTGGTCCCGTCGCCACAGCGTCAGAATGGCAGAATCGACACGGGGCGGTGGCGAGAAATAGTGCGGTGGAATCGTCCTTCCCATTTTCACCTTAAACCAGATTCTCCATTTCAAGATCCGTGGGTTGGTGATCGGATAGGCGGTGAAGCGCTTGGCCGCTCCCTTCTCCATAACAAGAACCCCTCGTTGAATCGGAACCGTTGGTCGATCGAAAAGCTTTCCCAGGATCGGGGTAGTGATGGAGTAAGGGATATTGGCGACGACACTGAAGGGAACCCGCGGGAGATGGATCTGTAAAAAATCCTGTTGAATCACTTGGATGTTGGAAACCGATTGGATTTTTCGTTGCAACCGTTCTGCAAAGACAGGATCGTTCTCCACTGCCAAAACCTTCATCGATTTTTCCGCCAGAGGCAACGTCAAATTGCCAGTTCCCGCACCGATCTCCAGGACGAGATCCTGCCGGTTTACCTTGGATCTTTTGACCAACTCTTGAATCAAACCTTTGTTGTGCATCAAGTGCTGACCTGGAAAGTTGCTACCCTTTTTCTTTTTTTGCACCTGTTGCTGTCGTCCAGTCTGTTTCTGCATTTTATCCTCCGTTCTACTTAAAAAAACACAGGCAAGCTGCCTGTGTTTGGAGTAACGGAAGAAGAGTTTGCAAAAAAACCAACAGAACACCTGTTTTGCTCTTTCGCAAAACAAGCCGTTCCTCTTGGTAAAAAGAACTTCCCGATCCAGGTAAACACAAAAAAAGGGAGAGCAGATAGGCCCTCCCTTTTAACGATTCAAGTTATAAAGGTTTCCCTGAAAATGGGCAGACCGATCCCGTTTACTCTGCACACAGGCAGAGCCTTTGAGCTATTCAGTTAGCGCTCAAAGAAAAAACGGAGTCTGATAGATGCCATCACAGGGAAATCCCTCCTGTCGTAAATTTACAGCCGTTTCCAAAATAACATACTTACCAAGGGACGTCAACAGGGGAAACCAGCTCCCTCATCCCCGATGAATAATGTGAATCCGGTAGCTTCCCTGCTCCAGAGGCTGACGATCTCGGCTCACCACCTGGTATGGGATCGTCACTTCAAAGGAGCCCCTAAAGGGACTGGGATCGATCCGCAATCGATCCTTTGTTTCCCAGACCGATTGCAGAAGCTCATCTCCCCAGCGAAATCCGTTTCGGTACCAAGGATGATCCTTTTGGCCCGGCTCGTTCAGACACAGGAAAAGAGAGAAATCATCGCACAGTTTCAACAGCCGCAGACTTTCCTTCAGCTTAGCTTGCTCTTCGTTCCCCATGGCGGCAATCAGCCGCTGTTGCCTGGCCTGCTCCCATTCTACAAAACGAATCTCTTCCGGTTCCTTTGTATCGATGAAAAAGGAGACAAAGTGCATGCTACAGATACAGCCGGCAAAGGGATCCATCGCCTGTACCCGGTCGACCCCCGCAGTGTAAGAAGGGAGTTTACCCTCCAGAGGATAATCTTCAAAAGAATAGGGCTTTCCTGTCTCCGGATTCCATCGCACCTCTCCATCCAATGCTTGCCAGCCCACATCGTGATACCGGATCCCGATCCCTGTGGATCTGTCGATCGGTTCCCTCCAATGATCGGCAAAATCTCCTGCGATTTTCCCATGATCATGCTGGCGAATCAGAATGAAGTGATCTTCCCGTTCCCGAAAGATCATCCTCCTACACCCCTTCCCTCGCGAATCTGTGACAACTGAAGTCCACTACTTCCCCCCGCCGACAGCTCACTCCCAAGGCGGAACCATCCCGTTCCATCACTGAGGGGGAGACATGAGCCCTTTCTCTCAGTAAAAAACTTCACCGACTTCCAGTGGGACAAACAAGAACCGGTTGTTCTCACATACATTTCTACTGTACACCTTTTGTGCAAAGGAGGAGAAACGCATGGCGGACCAGGAGAGAAAAGAAAGAGAGCATCAGGCCCAGAACCCCGCCGGGGAAAAAGTGTCATTGGAAAACGGGTGGGATCCCTATGGCAGCGGGGCGCCCGATGCCTCAGTCAATCAGTATGGATATGACCCGGGATACTGGCAGCAACCGGGAGCCGTCCCCCAACCGGCACCCTACGGCGGCTGGCAAACTTCCGCCTACCCGTCTCCCTGCTCTGAAGCCCAGACCGCCTCATCCCCCGGATTTGCGTACGGCACCCCTCCCCAACAACACGCTCCAGCCCCTTACCCGTCATACCCCCATTACCCCTCTTACTATTTTCCCTACCATTATAATCCGTATCACCACTACCACCCATACCCTCATTACCCCCCGCACTATCCACACTACTATCCCTCCCCCTATCCGGGATCCCGCCGGTCTACCGAGGATTGATCATCGCAGATAGTGAAGGTTCCTCCGAAGCAATTTCGGAGGTTTTTTTAATAGGGATGTCAGGTAGTACTTTATCACTATCTTCCCACCTTCTCCTGAGAGACAAGGGGCAGTTTCATATGGTCGACCGCCATCTGGACCGGCGAAGGCAAATCGGCAGGATTTGGCCAGGTATCGGGCTGCCAGAGGTGAGAGCGTTTGAATGCTTTGGGACAGTGGATATAGCACTCCTCCACTTCCATCCCGATCCCCACCTTTGGAATTTTCCCCTTGACTTCCATCTCGTAGAGTAACTCCGAGTCCTGGAAGATGCAGGCGCGGCCGTTGATCCGTAGCGTCTCCTCCATCCCCGGGATTAAAAAGATCAGCCCCGCACGGGGATTAGACAATATATTGCGGAGGGAATCCAGCCGACGGTTGCCGGGGCGATCCGGCACCACTAGATGATGATCATCCACAATGTGCACAAAACCGGGGTCATCCCCCCGAGGAGAAACATCACAGGCACCTGTGTTATCAGCAGTAGCCAATAGCAGAAAGGGAGAACGACCGATAAACTCCCGGCAATGGGGATCCAGATGATCGATCACCTTTTTCACCACTGGCTCACCAGGAAACCCCATTAGATCACGAAGTTCCTGTTCCGTCGTGATCCGTTCCCGAAAGGGAGAAACAGACATGTGAGATCCTCCTTTGGAATCAAGCGTTCAGTTCTATAATGATGAAAAATACCTATCCCACCCTATGATTGTTCGTGACCTCGCGAGGCTTTTCCTCTTTCCCTTCCGGATCCCGAAACACGGGCAAAGCCATCCTGCACATAGAGACGATGGCGATCAGGATTCCCGCAATGGTCAGGACCGGGCGGATCTCCCACAGGCCAGCTAAAATCCTCCCCAGACGGGCCGAGCGGAGAAAAGTCAGGTGATGAGTGTACCATGATTTTGAAACCCAGGCACCTCTTTTTCGGAAAAAATTGAACCAGCCCGTTTTTTCAACAGCGAGCTGGTTTCGGGGTGAATCGGTTATGGGGTTGACCTGGTCGGATCCTGTCGTTTGTCGATGAAGAGGGTTCCGTCGCTTTGGATCTGGGCGTAGAACACCTGATCCAGGGAGGTGCCAGCCTGCTTCAGCTGCGTTTCCAGCCAAGCAGGAGACAGGTTGAGCTCCTGCAGATTTCGTTGGAGGATTTGCCCATCCAGCGCCAAGTCCGTGGGAATATACTTGGGTTGCATGAGAGCCACCCCCAGATCTTCCTTGGTTGCTCCATGCTTGCCCGGCTTTTTGATCACGGAGAGCTTTCCATTGGGCTCAAACACCGCCGCATCCACATCGGCAACGGAAAAGATGTCTTTCTCCCGCAACATCATGCCCAGGTCTTCCATTTTGAGGCGCAAAGATTTCAGATTTTCCTCCAAGATTTTCCCTTCTTTAATGATCAGGGTGGGACCTCCATCCAAGATCCCCCGGGCCTGACGGGAATTGAGGGTGAGCCAGGAGGCCAAAATCGTTAACAACACCCAGCTGACCAGTCCCGTCAGGCTGTGCCAAAAGGGAATATCTTGGTCGATCGTCATCGAAGCGGAAATCGTGCCGATGGTGATTCCGGTGACATAGTTGAAAAAGGTCAACTGACTCATCTGCTTTTTCCCCATCAGCCGGGTCAACAAAAGCAGCACCGGGAACGTGATCAGCGCCCGGAGCGCAATCTCCAGCATCCAACTCACACCTTTGGCAGGGAGGTTTGTATTATCATGGCGCCAAATTCCCATCCTCATCCCCGTCTGAACCCACTGAAAAACCCCGGCAGCGGCCGGGGTGGAAAATTTACATTCCAAAGATCGTTCAGATCGCCGCCACTGGGGTCACTTGTTGCGATTCATCCAGGTGACGGGTGGGGCCGAAGACTTCATAGTGAATCCGGTCCTCCTCCACGTCCCACTCTTTCAATAGCCGATACATCGCTTTCATGAAGGGAAGAGGTCCGCAGAGGTAGAAATCTCCTCGATGGTCAGGCAGAATGCTTTGCAGCCAGGGGCCGTCGATCCAACCTTCCTTGTCAAAGCGACCTTCCAACCGGTCCTGTTCTGTCGGCTGTTCATAGCAGACAAAGGAACGGAATCGAGGATGGTCTTTCACCAATGTGTCTACGTAATCCCTCATGGCATGGACATCCCCGTTGAGTGCCGCATGGATATAGGTCACATCGCGTTCCACCTGTTGCTCCGCCAACGTGGTCAGCATACTGATCATCGGCGTCAACCCCACACCCCCGCTCAGGAGAATGATCGGTTCCGTACCTTCCTTTTTGAGGGTGAAGTCTCCTGCCGGTGCTGTCAATTCCACCTGATCTCCTACCTGGATATTCCGGTGCAGATAGGTGGAGACCGTACCCGCCGGTTTTCCATCTCCACCATCCTCCCGCTTCACGCTGATCCGGAAGGTATCCTTGCCCGGAGAGTCGGAAAGAGTGTAATGGCGGAGGGAGATATACTCATCTCCTGGGATTCGGACCCGAACTGTAATATACTGTCCAGGTTGGAAAAGTGGTAGCGGCCCGCCATCTTGGGGTTTGAGATAGAAGGAGGTGATCACTTCACTTTCCTTCACCTTGCGATCCACCGTGAATTCCCGGAACCCGTCCCAGCCGCCGAGCTGTTTGCGGGCGGTATCATACATCCCCTTTTCCACTTGGATGAAAACATCGGCGATGGCATCGTAGGCCTGTTCCCAGGCAGCGATCACCTCATCCGTAGCCGCTTCTCCCAGCACATTCCGGATGGCCCACAGCAGATTCTCACCTACGATGGGGTAATGTTCCGGGCGGACTCCCAAGGCCCGGTGTTTATGGGCAATCCGTTCCACCACCGGCAGGATCTCTTCCAGGCGGTCGATGTGGGCAGCCGCCGCATACACTGTATCCGCCAGTGCCTGGGGTTGTTTCCCTTCCCGCTGGTTAGAGCGATTGAAAATATTGTACAATTCGGGGTGGCGGGAAAACATTCGTTGATAAAATTGCTGGGTAATCTTAGCACCCTGTTCTTTCAAAACCGGAGCGGTACTCTTGATGATCTCCATGGTTTTAGGATCCAACATGATCTGCGCCCCCTCATGGTTTGATTAAAATCATCCCTTTCATCTTCAACCATAACCGAGGAGGCGATTTCCAGCTGTGATTTGAAGCACACCAACTATGACAATGAGGTGAAACCATTTGCAACTGCATCGGGGAGAAATCTTATTCCGCCAGGGAGAGATGGGTCCCCTATACCAATTGGAAAGCGGACTGCTCAAAGTCCTCCGCATCCGACCCGATGGTTCTTCCCTCCTGTTCAATCTGCTCGTTCCGGGAGAGATGTTCCCTCATCACTCCCTGATCAGCCCACAACCCTACTTCGCCACTTGTATCGCCGTCACCGATAGCCGCGTGAAGCTTATCCCCGCCGAATCCTGGTACGAAAATCTAAAGCGGGATCCGATCCAATACCGGGACGTAGCCCTCTCCCTTCAGAACACGCTTCGGCTGATTCAACAACGGATGGCCTTTGCCACCGCCCCCACTTCCTCCCGGATCCCCCTGTTTCGCGAATGGTTGTCCCAACACTTCCAGGAACAACCGGTGGAACAACTCCTGACCCAGGAAGAGATCGGTCAGCTGGTGGGGATGAGCCGGGAAACGGTTAACCGACAACTACGGAAAGAGAATCAAAAATGAACCCCGGTCCAGGAACGACCGGGGTTTCTATCCATATCTTATTTTCCATATTGGTGGCGCGTGTTCAGGATCGTCTGGATCTGCTCCCGGGAAGTTTCCGCCACCACCTGGAGCATGGTACGAACCTCCACACTTCCCTGTTCAGAAACCAAGTGATGATTCATCGCTTCAGGAACTGCTTCTAACTGGTGCAGGATATGTTCCCGCAACAGGCGGAACATTTGCACCTCCACATGAACAGGCCGGTTGCTGTAGCTCAGACTCTCGGCCCACTCGTCAGGGTCATAGAGAGGAATGGTGTAGGCTCGTCCGTTTTCCGCCATCGCCCATTTGATCCGTTGCATCATCTCCAAATCAAAGTCAACAATTTGCAGGATCAGCTGCCGCAGGGACTCTCCCTCCGGTGTGGTCAAATCCAGGTCCTCCTCCAACCCCATGACCGCCACTTCCAGTAAATCGGGCCCTTTGTTATAGAGATCGATCACCTCTTCATCGGTCAGGCGCAGACTCTCATGAAGGGACACCTCATACCTGTCAGGGTCATGCATTTTCAGCACTTGTTCCACCCCAGGTGTCTCCTCCAGGAGCAGGTCAGGGATTCCAAAAGCGGCTAACCGCTCTTGGGAAACCAACAAATCCTCGCCAGGGAAATGAAGTCCCTCCCCCTGCTCCACCTCCCGGATCTCGTAAGATGGAGAGGTCTCCGTCTCAGATCCTCGGGTCTCCATCAGATCGGCGGGTTCCTCCTCTATCCCCGATGGAACCCCTTCCGTCTCTATATCTTCTGCAGGTAGCAGAGACGCAGCCGTCTCCTCGGACCCGCCGTCTCCCTCCTGTTCCAGCAGTGCGGCCACATCCAGCTCCGGATCCGTGGTCAAAAACAGGATGCCTCCATCTGGAGTGAACAGCCGAGCTGTCCCTTGTTCAGGATCATATGAGAAGGGGTTAAACCTCAGCATATCCCGATAAAAGATCAAACTTCTGTCCAAATCGATCACACGTAAAACATACAGTAGTATTGCATCGCTCACTGCGACCTCTCCTTTATACTCAGATTTCCTTTCCAGGATTTTATACAATGGATTTCCCGGTTTTGTAAAATCAATGTAACAGAAGTACTCTCCACGGTTCAACGATTTCCAATAACTTGGTAACACATGAACTGGATAAACAATCAGGTCTGTTGATAACCCCATGGCTGTTGATTGCCTAAAGTGAGTGATAGGAACAAAACGATCTTTTCGCTCTTCCCATGCCCCTATCGTAAAATATCGCTTGAGGGGACGGGGATGGGGGGACGGCTACGATCTCTTGCAAAGAACGCAAAGGCTCTTCACCGTCTCCCCATCCCGACCTTAGTTCCTACCTAAAATACGGTTAATCAACACACCTGTTCAAAAATAAAGAGTGCCCCAAAAAGAGGCACCCGGTCACCTTAATCCGCTTCTCTCCGACCAATCCACAACAAAGAAAAAATCAGGATAAACGCCGTCAATGCCAAAAACGGGATCGTGATGAAACCGAGCCAGTTGATATACTCTCCGCTGCAGGGGATCCCTTGGGTACACCCTGCCACTTCGGCCAGCCCCGGAACTTTCTGTTGGGCATAATGAAAGAGTGAAACACCGGCACCGATGATGCAGAAGGGCAAAGCGTAAGCTGTGATGAATCGATCCCCGCGATAGCTGGCAATCCCCAGAAGCAACGCGAGGGGATACATCAGGATTCGCTGATACCAACACAACTCACAGGGAATAAATCCTGCCACCTCGCTGAACCAAAGGCTACCACCTACGGCAATTAATGACACCAACCATGCCAGGTAGAGGCTATAGTTTTTGACCCAAGACACAGCTCTCTTCTCCCTTTCTCCCTTGAAAGGTTATTTCGCTTTTTTTAATTCTTCTTCAATCATCTGTTTGATCCCTTCATAATCCAGGCTGTCAGGTACTGGCTTCCCATTGATAAACAGGGCGGGCACCGATTGAACACCGGACTGGATCCCAATCTCCTTGTCTTTTTCCACTTGTGACTTGAAAGATTCTTTGTCAATCGCTTTCGCCAGCTCACCGTGGTCGATCCCTGGTGCCGCTTGCTTGGCCAATTTCACCAGAAACTCCGGAGTCGCCCAGGTTTCTCTCTCATCACCCTGGTGCTCGTAAATCGTTTCATGAAACTTCCAGAAGGCTGCCGGATCTTGCTCATAGACGGCTTCTCCCGCGATTCCCGCCGTGATCGAGTCTTCACCGAGAAATTGATTATTAATAAAGTAGAAACCGGCTTTGTCGTTGTCCAAGTAGTCCTTTTTCAGCTGGGGATAGATCTCATCCGCAAACCTTTTACAGGTGGGACATTTATAATCGCCAAACTCCACGATCCGGACTGGTGCATCCTCATTCCCCAATACAGGCTGTTTGTCATAGGCAAACACCTTCTCATCCATCGTCGCCTCCTGACTTAGCCCCTCCTCCTTTTCATTCCCGCTGATCAGGTTGTTCACCAAGGCATACACACCTAATCCGAGAAAGAGAACGATCACCGTCACCAAGGTCAGAGTCTGCATCCGGTTGGATTGGGTCTGCTTTTTCTTTCCCATCCGGTTTTCCTCCTTCGTTCTGCTATCGAAAACCCAGGTTCATTCCTTTCCCATCATACCGTTGATGTCAAGCCATTTCAATAAATGAGATCACGCCGTCATAGAGTCCTCAAACCCGAACAACCACCCGAACTGCCGGGGTGGTTTCGGCCATTCACTTGCAGGGGATTCTCCCCTGCTAAATCACTGTGACAGGATGACGGTGATATTTCAACATCTATTCTTTTTCATGAACCAATACTGGAATACCGCAATCAAACCCAATAAAGCGGCTAATAGGATGAACAGTGCAGATACTGGAACAACTTTATACAAACCGGCGACCATCGCACCGAGAGCCATGCCAAAATAACGTACGAAATTAAATAGTCCCAACGCAGTTCCCCGATGCTCCTCATATTCATTGCTGATGAGGGTGGCTAATAAAGGAGGAGAGAAACCGACGGTCAGTCCGTAGACAAACAATACGATACCCAATCCGATGATCGTTTGCTCATGCAAGATGCCAAACAACATGACTTGCGCAGGCATACATATTAAAACAGCGATAAACAACAACTGCAGTGACATCTTTTTCTGCATTCTTTTAAACAACAAGCTCCCCATAATCATGCTGAGAGTTAATGGTAAGTACAACATGCCGATAACCTGCAAAGAGACCCGATAATGATCACTTAAAAGTACGGGCAAATACACGAGAATCGCAAAATAGATCAGGAATATGAAAAAACCTAGTATCATGGTTCCCGTACCTGTAGGGTTCGAAAAAACGGAAACATACTTTTCCCTAATATGATAGGACTTCGCTGAGCTGTTCTTTGTTTGCTCCTCTGAAAGGAAGTAACCCAACAGAATAAGTAACATAATTGAGAGGAAGAAAAGAAACAGGAAAATCCCCGTGTATCCATAATACTGACCAAGCACGCCGCCTAAGATCGGCGCAACCGCCGGAGCGAGAGTGAGGAGGATCTGGTAAGTCCCCATCGCATTGCCTCGCTCTTCCCCTTCAAATAATTGTGCAATCATATTCACCGCTACCAAAGGGATCATGGCTGTTCCAATGGCCTGAGCCATCCTGAAGATCATAAATACCAAGAACTGTGTGGAGAATGCACAAACCAATGTGGAAATATTCGTTATAATCAAGCTACTCATCAACAGTCTCTTTTGATTTTTAGAATCAATGAATGTTCCTAGAATAATCTGCATCACAGCTGTAATGAAGATGAAGCTACTGACGGTGAAATTCACCCAGTTTAATGAAACCCCGAAAGTATCCCGAATCAAGGGAATTATAGGTGAGTAGATGTTTTGATTTAAGGAAGCGAAAAACGTACCGATGCTTAATAAATATAAGACAAGTACTTTATTTTGGATTCCTTTCCCTTTCATCCTTTCCACCTCTCTATATCCCATTACTTTCTATTTCGTCGGTAACGCCATTTAAAAAAGTGGTGATCGTTTCCAAATCAGGGTCATCAAACCTTTCTAAAATACGGAGATATCGGTTTCTCGCTTGTTCGTGTAACCGCTCATGAATCATCGCCAACTCCTCACCGTTTTCGGTCAGCTTATAGTAGATTTCTTTTCTGTTCCCTGCTCGTTGAGTTTTTTGAATCACATCGTGATCTAATAATTTTTTTGCCGCTTTGGTGATGGCTGGCATCGATACATTTAGTCGGCCGGATAAGAAAGTGTTGTTCGCCATCCCTTGTTCTTTAATTGCAGCAATCAAGTGTAATTGAGTAAGTGTCCATTCGAAAACCCGAGCTTCATCTTCATCTCTTACGCTGACCTTCTTAGCCCTTTTCCTTTGTGCTTCTTCTCGTACGGTGATCAATCTTTGCAATGCTTCCAAAACCCGTTCTTTTTCATCCATGGGTATCCCTCCTTCGTGTATCGTTATTGTTAACTGATTAATAATAACGATACAGTACTGTACATCCATTGTCAAAGGGAATGTGAAATCCCACCCCCATCGACACAGACAGCACTCATTCACAATGCTTCTAGACATTCCCGCAAATAGCTGTTACTATAAGAAGGTTACCTAAGCTAATTGTTACCTAAGATAACTATTTAAGAGGTGATTTTCATCCATACTTCGGTCAGGCTCTTTCATCAACTGATCACGTTATATCGCCCCTTTGAAAAACAGCTGAATATACAGCTGAACAAACACCATCTGCATCGGGCACAATGGACCACTTTATATTATTTATATAATTTTGGGCCCTCAACCAATGGTGAGATCTCCTACTATCAAGGTGTGGAAAAACCCACTATCACCAGAACCCTTGCTAGCTTGGAAGAACTGGGGTATGTGGTTCAGACAGTAGGTAAAGACAAACGCGAAAAACGAATGCAGATCACCAAGCTTGGCCAGGAGGTCTATGAGCATGTCCGTGTCCCCGTAGACGAATTGGAAAAGGAGATTTTATCCGGTATATCTGAAGAAGAACAGCTGGAGATCATTCGGATAATGGAGATCATGCGCAACAATATTCGAAAGTGAGGAGACCCTTCGTGGAAGGAAAAGCAAAATTATGGACAAAGGATTTTGTCATCATATCAGCGACAAATTTTTTCTTGTATTTAGTGTTTTATTTATTGTTGGTGACCATGGCGGTCTTCGCGGTGGAGAAGTATCATGCCTCAGAAAGTGAGGCCGGACTGGTTGGTCTTGACCCCGTCAAGTAGACAATGAAAAAAGAACGGTTATGCGGCGACTTTTTCCCGATGCTCAACAGGGGAAAAGTCGCCCAATTTT